>NZ_CAWUDM010000104.1:0-19051 GCF_963920855.1 Nostoc sp. CCY0012
CTCAACACACATAAGTGTTGGGGCTTTTGTTTTTTCTATTTATGGATTTTGATTTTTTGATATGTTTCCCATATTTTTTTATATTCTTGTTGAATTTCCTCAGCTAAGTTTTTTGGACTGATAATTTGAGCATTTTCACCATACTTTAATATGCGCTGGCGGAACCAAAACCAATAGTCTACTGTTGCTTCAATGTCGCAGAATTTATGTTTGTCATCGCTATAAACAATGACTTCATCTTTCCGTCGAGGTTGATAATTTGATAATTGCCCACTTGTGCGATAACGGATTTTTAATGTGGGAAAATCACAGGATACCCAAGGAGTATCAGATGCAGCACCAATGTTAGCAATTCTATCAAGGCGAAAGATTCGATTTTGGTCGATGTTATGCCAATAATCAAAGCGCCAAGAACGCCAGTCGGGTATAAATGCAAAGAGGTAGAGAATACCGTCGTGCAATCGCAATTCTGAACGGTCGATATCCCAAATGCGTCCTTCTCCTTGTTTGCTGTGATAGCGAATGGTATAGCGACATTGTTGATGACAGCGTTCTTGGAGTTAGCGAACGATCGCATCTAAATTCCGATCGCTATAATCAACGGGGGGACTAAAATTAACTTTAATAAATGCTGGCATATCAGAAATGTTGAATGTCGTTACAAAACTTTACATATTCATGTATAGTAGTCTTATCAAGGGTAAAAATGTCAACATTTCATAATTTTTTCCATCCAATGAACATAACTGATTTGTTGACACATACAAGCCTGAAGATAGCGGAATTTATCTAATATCTTTTCACCCCATTCTTTGGGAACAGATACAAGTTGTAAAATCAGATAGGCGATGAGACTAGAATAGATTTCAATAGCAATACCATTAACATTTTTGCTAATTAATCTATCTAGTTTTAGGTGCATCTTTAAAAATTTCCATAACAATTCAACTCCCCACCGTAAACGATAAATATCTCTGATTTCGTCATCTGTAACTGCTGCCTCTCCATCAGCAGGTAAATTCGTGACTAAGCGGAATTCAGTTTTCGTTTCTAAATCACAAAAATTAATTACCCTGTAAGCGGGAGCATCGGTCGATGAACCGATTTTGACTAATCCAGTTTCTGACTCAAATTCTAGTTTCCAATTATTCTTAATTCTCACTACAAAATATTTGTCTTTTTGCACTAACTATTGCATGAAATTGAGTCCTGCAAATCACGGCAGTTGCTTCTCTTCGAGACGCTCCGCGAACAAGTCGGGGAACCCGCCCAACGCACTGCCTCCTCTATCCATTACCCCAATTGCCTCTGGCGGTAAATTAGACATCATTGATGAACCGAATTTATAATCATGGTCATGACCAAAATTTATCAAATTATCTTCTGGACTGCCTGTTGACAGATTGAGGGAACTAAACAGTTTGACTTGATGATGACCTAGAACCCATAGCAACTTGCTTGTTAATGTAATTACTGTTGAGTCAATTGGACAAATTGCATATTTGTCATGTAATTTTTTCTGGACTTTTTCTGGATTAATTGATTCAATTGATGATAAATATTTTGGAATATTTCTTGGTTTCTATGTGTGTTAGCCTTGGAAAATGTTGAAATACTTACATCAATTCCCGTATTGTTTAATCTTTTAAATAAGTCCCGCATACTTGTTAAGCTATTATCCAAGGCATATGCCAACCAACACTCAACATAAAGACGGCTGTTCAAAACTGGATAATCATTTTTTGGCAACGGTCTGAGGATGTCTTTGACAATATTGGGAAATGAATTTATAATCATTATCAATCAATTTATTTTAATCCTTCGCCCAGAACTTACCATATTTTGGGCTATTTTTATCACAGATTTCTTAACATTCAACACTTCTGCTGGCATATCCGATTCGCTAAGGTTACCAATGCATTTAATTTGGGTGCGGCTCTTATCAAAAGACGGTAATCTGATAACCTGACTAGAGAATGCATAATGCTTAGAACTCATGCTCAATTGTCTTTGATACGTTTTGAATTTTTAGAGCTTGTACTAAGAATGAAAGTTATTGATGACATTGCTATAGTTCCAACTTCAAGTGTAATTGCCACCAATCTTTTGAAGATTTATCCTGAATTAACAATCTATAATCATGCTGGTCAACGCTTTGTAATGTTAGATGACTTTATCGGTTATATAATAGGTGCAGCTAAAATTTAAAAAGTGACTTTTCTATTAAAGCCTTTCAAATAAATGAAACCCGGTAACGGGATTGAAACATTCTATCTGCTAATTTGACAATCCATATTTCTAACTTTCAAATAAATGAATCCCGTTACCGGGATTGAATTGAAACCGTTGAGATTGACCAAACTCAGGATACGATCGCAGCTACCAAAGTAATCAGCATTCAAAAATCTAGCTATTGTCAGATGTTCAAATCCCGTCTAGAGTTGTAACTTAACAACTGTTGAGCCGAAAGATATACTTGTGGATGCCATATTAGAACGATCGCACGAACTCAAACAAGCTTTAGTTGATTTTGTCCTGGATGCAGAAGGCGAACTAGCACAAGCACTAGAAACCTATGCAGCAGAACAGTTACGCCGTGGTAGTGGAGATAATACGCAGCAAGACTTAATTATTGACAGCTTTCTCACCCAAGGGCAAGTCAATGATCATTCTCCCCTAGAGTTGTTTATCGCCAGCCATCCCGAATTATCAGAGAGCGATCGCAATTTAATCAATAACTGGCATCGTAGTTTTATTGGCTTATTTGCCATCACCAGCATCTTACCCGATGGCTTTGAGTTAAGGAATTGGCTCACAGATAAACGCTATATTGTCAAGTCAACCGAGCCACAAACCTTACAAACATTATCAAGGTTGAAAGAAGGAGAAATATTACTCACTCGCATTTCACCTGTGAATGATAGCTACTGGATCTTTTCTGGCCCTCATACACTCATGGGTAAATTGGGTAAGCCAAAACTCGCCGTGGCAATTGGTAATTTTAAAGAAAACTATAAAAATAATCTTTATAGTGATGCTCCTGAGTTACTAGAAGAAGCTTGGAAATCAGTAGAAAAATATCATCATCAGTTTGTTGAATTTTTTGGTAGTGACGAAATTACCTTAGCGGGATATCAACTAAATAAAAAAATAGCTGAATTTCAAGAAATACTGACTGAGCAAACTTTAGCTGCTGCGGGACTTGATTCTTCTAAATCTCTAGCAGAAATGGCAGAAGAAGCTGGTGTGAGTGAAGAAGAAATAGAAACAGCCGCAAAAGAAGTTGGTGCAGACTCAAAAGCAGTTTCTCAGCTTTTTAAGGGTGATAGTAACAATGGTAAAACCAAAATGGTCATGCCAAAAGTGGATTTACCTGCCGATCTCAAAAAAGCAGAACAAGTAACGGCACTTTCCCATCCGCGTTGGGGACAAATGTTTGTACCCACATATAGTAAATTTCAGGAAATTTTATCAACTAATAATGGGCAAAATATTGAAGGTAATGAAAAACTAATTCGTCATTACCTAGAAGATAAAAGTATTAATGCCTTTATCTGGCATCGTTTAGCCCAAAACTATCCAACTCAACTAGAAAAGGTATTACAAGATTTTCTGCAACGTCCAGAGTTTAACTTAACTACAGACTTGGATACAGTGTTACAAGAATTTGATAAGCCTTTAGAGCCAGATTTACCAGAAATTGCTAGTGTACCTATACATTTGCACAATTTGTTTCAAGAAGCTATTGCCGAAGTGCAAAAATCTAAGCCCAAAGGTAAGGGACAAAAGAAGTCAGTAAAGGGTTTTAAATGAAATTAGTCATTAGCGGAGCCATAATATAATTATCTGTAGGGTTAGCCCTCCTAAACATCGCTTTTGTCTAATGTGCCAGAATAATTTTATTATCAACTGTTTGCTAGTAATAATTCGGCAATCTAGTAAGCCTCGAATCTCCTACTATCATAGTAAAAAGTTAGAAAACTATGATCATCAATCATGGTTCCTAATATGATGTCTAGTGTTTCTAGAAAATAAGGGCTACCAGATTCATCTACACTACTCGTAATAGGCTCATCTAAAACAGCGACAACAATAGCCGGTTGATTTTTGTGAGGTATTTTCCTGTTTTTGAGATATTCTTTCCATTTCACAAGTTGTCCAACTTGAAAAGATTCTTTTTGGAGAAGGTTATTACAAGCTATCTTAAGTTTATCTGTATATTCTTCTCCATAGCTGTTCTCTTCTTCAATAATTAATTCTCTATCTTGGAGAGACTGAAGAAAATCCGATACTATTTCTTCTTTATCATGTTTTTGTGCGCTCATTGTTATAAATTATTTAATTGGCTATGAATTTAAACAAATTGAGTAATTTTTTCCTAATTACGAGTGTTATTAATTGAATCAAAACTACTACTGTTCAACTCAATATTTATTTCTTTGTCCTTTGCAATATTATTGTAGTTAAATAAATGCTGTGAATTTTCTTTGTCTTCGTTAGTTAGTTCTAGCTGAACAATTAACTGTACTAAATAGCTAATATCACTGATTAAGCTAGTTTGATGCAATCTAATGGTTTCTTTATTTTGTAAACCTTCTACTATATAGAAAGATTTAGGTGGCTTTAAATACAAACTAGCTGGCACAACATCGAATAGCCACCATTCAAATAATTCTCTTCTTCCATAGGAACCAGGAAAAATTGCATATCCTTCTAAGCAATCATCTAAAATTTCTAAAATTGCCTCTACAGCTTGATTATAATCTAGAACCAGAACCGCATTCCGAAATACATCTAGTGCCTCATTGATAACCTGGAGGCTTGCTATCTCTGTTTGAAAATCAACATCACAATTTCCGGTTATTTGATAAATTAATTTATCAACAGCAATTTTGGTAGTGCTTTCCGAGCTAATCGATTTATTAATAGTCTCAATTATCCATCTAACCATCAAATTAATAATATTTTTGGGTGATAGCTTTCCATGTGGCTGACAGTGTTTTACTGTAGGCTCTACCACTAGAGTGAGGATCAGTGCCATCCAAACATAACGAAGATGAGTGAGTGTATTATTGCTACTACGCAGTGCTTCTAAAACTTCATTTAACGTATCTTCCAGTGAAGCTGTGCCATCTGCCTCTGGCTCGTAGAGTTCTTCATAATGTTCGAGCCTAATTTTGTTAAATAAAGCTTCTAGAGGTTCAGGTATATTATTTGTAGAAGATACTTGCCGATTTATCGATGGGGTGAATTTGATTACCATTATAAGTTCCTCCCTGATAATTAGTTTTATGGATAGGGATAGTCCCAAAGTACTTCTGTTTTGATATTTGGAAACTTCATTTGAAATTGCTTTATAATATTTTCACAACTTTCACAGGGTTGTAGTTCTGTGTAAAGATAAATATTCCCTTCTACCTGAAGATCGTAGAGTATTTCAAGCTGATCTGCAATTGTAGATAATACTTTATATTCAGCATCAGTATCCATAAGGCGATAAGTACGAGAATCAACTGTTGGTTCAAATTGGCCTCCTTCTGATTTGGGCTTAGGTTGAGGAATGGGACTCTTGTTTCCACCTCTAGACGTTCCTCCTACACAAAAAGCTACATCACCTTGAATATATATTTCAGCAACCGCAACATTACTTTTTCCGATAGGTTTTTTAAGGTATGTTGCTCGAATTGTCGCAGCAGATACCGATAACCGAGTCTTGATTGGAGTTTCACTCCCCATAGAAATTTTTTGGGATCAATTTAGTATAGATGTAGGGAGTATCAAAAATTAGGGCGGATCACTAAAAAATGCTGCGATTAAAACTGTGGCAATGGGTAGTATTAGTGTTACCTATTGCACTAATTATTACTTTTTTGCTCATCTGTGCAGGGATGCAAATTCATACCTGGGGTATTAATTGGATTTGGGGTGTATTTACTCTGGTATTTGTGGGCTGGCGTTGGCTGCTGGTGAGATGGACTCAACCTGCAATCAAACAGCTAGAAGCGGTAATGATAGAAGTTAAGGAGGAACTAAAATCAGCCGGAGAAGATACAGCAGGAAGTGACACCACAAAGCAGGCGGAAATTGCACTCCAGGAGATTTTGAAAGTAGCACAAAACGATCGCCCGATTTGGGAAGACTGGCAAACTTTTTGGACACGATGCCAAGATTTAGTCACAGCGATCGCGCATATATATTATCCTCAAGTTCAATATCCTCTATTAAATATCTACATACCCCAGGCTTACGGGTTGATTCGGGGAACAATGGATGATTTAGATCAGTGGATGCAAAAGCTATCACCGACTCTAAATCAAGTCACAGTGGGACAAGCTTACCAAGCGTATGAAGTCTACCGCAAACTAGAACCATCGGCGCGGAAACTTTGGCAAGCTTGGAATTGGGCGCAGTGGTTATTGAATCCTGTGGCAGCAGTAGCAAAACAAGCCACTCAAGGTTATACTAACCGGGCAACTCAGCAGCTATTGGTCAATTTGGGCCAACTTTTGCGGGAAAATGCGCTGAGGAATTTATGCCGTCAGGCGATCGCTCTTTATAGTGGTGGTAAACTGCCAATGTCAGCATCCGCCATTTCTACGCCGACACTACCCAAAGCGAAAACTCAAAATCTGCGAGAAATACTCACGCAAGCAGAACCACCAGAAGTAGTTGCCCAAAAACCAGTCAATATTTTACTTGTAGGGCGGACTGGTTCTGGTAAAAGCAGTTTGATTAACACTTTATTTCAAGCTGATTTGGCAGCTGTGGATATTTTGCCCAGTACTGATCAAATAGATAATTACCAATGGCAGTCTGCAAGCGGGGAAACGTTGAACCTGTGGGATACTCCAGGTTATGAACAAGTAAATGGTGAGGATCTGCGAAACTTGGTGCTTGATTATGCTACAAACGCAGATTTATTACTGTTAGTTACTCCTGCCCTTGATCCCGCTCTACAAATGGATGTGGATTTTCTCCAAGATATGCAAACGGAAGTTGCAGACTTACCTGCGATCGCAGTTGTCACCCAAGTAGATCGTCTGCGTCCCATCCGCGAGTGGCAACCGCCTTATGATTGGGAATGGGGTGATAAGCCTAAAGAAATTGCCATTCGGGAAGCTACCCAGTACCGCGCTCAACTTTTAGATAAATTCTGTAATCTGGTTTTACCCATTGTTACCAGTGATGTGAAAACAGGTCGGATGGCCTGGGGAGTAGAAGGGCTATCGTTATCATTATTACAAGCGATCGCTCCCGCCAAACAACTGCGCCTGGCCCGCTTTTTGCGGAACTTAGAAGCCCGGACTGTGGCCACTGCCAAAATCATTGATCATTATACTTTCCAAATGGCAACGACTCAGGGACTAACTGCACTACTGAAAAGTCCTGTACTTCAGTTTATCTCTACCTTATCAACTGGTTCTCCGACGTTGGCGTATTTGCTGGCAGAACAAATCCCCGTGGAACATTTGCCAATTGTAATTGGTAAACTTCAGATGGCCTACGATTTATTTTCCCTGTTGAATACAGGTAATGTTAACCCGCTGAAATTTAATTTACTATCTCTGTGGCCATTGCTACTAGAAAACTCTGCCTCACCTGACCGCAATGCTTGGGCTTTTGGTCATGCTTTCGTGGAATACTGGACTCAAAATTTGACTATTGAACAACTAGGGGAACGGTTTAATTACTATTTGCAGCAGAATAAGTAAAGAGGCTACAAGCAGTCATGCAATGAAAAATGTCAGTAGCCCCTTTTGCTGATCAATACCATTTAGATTGCTCAGTGCGATTTTTTGTTAAGTCAAGTCGATTCGTGAAAGTTTAACGATTAAGCTTGCTGTATTTCTGGATTACCATCTTCTACCACAAATGAAGCACGCTTACTCAACGTACCAAAAGGAGTTGTGACATTAGACATAACTAGATAATCTGTTTTCCAGTTTGTGGGAGTCAATGAACAGCGAACATATCCTCGTTGACCGTTGTAGAACTTAATGTGCGGATTGTCAGGTAAGTAAGCGGCTACTGTGGGATTCATATCTACCCCATCTCCACCAGAGCTAATTGAAGTACAGACAAATTCACTACCAACCGTAGCGGATTCTGGTTGATCAAAATTAACCTTCAGATTCATTGCCCAATTGGAATGGACATCACCTGCTAGAGATACTGGATTGGAGGGCTGACGCTGTTGGAGGAAATTCATCAGGCGATCGCGAGAAGCCACATAAGCGTCCCACTTATCCATGCTGAAGGTTTGGCCTTCACCTGGGAGGAAGTCTCTTTGAGCAATAGGTACTTGCTGGGCTAAAACATTCCACTTAGCTTGTGAGCTATCTAGACCTTGATACAACCAACTTTCTTGTTCTTGTCCTAGAATTGTTGCCTGTGGATCAAAAACCTCTGGGCAACGTTCTTTGATGCCATCACCACAAGGCTGGTCAGTGCGATACTGGCGGGTATCTAAAACATGGAATGTTGCCAAATTACCAAAAGAAAGCCGACGGAAAAGTTGCATATCAGGGCCAGTGGGTCGTGAGAAGGGACGCAATGGCATGTGTTCATAGTAAGCCTGATAAGCCGCTGCTCGCCGTTCTAGGAAAATTGCTGGATCTGCATCTGGCTCATTATCCAGTTGTGAAATGTCATTGGCGTAGTTATTTTCCACTTCGTGGTCGTCCCAAGTGACAATCCAAGGTAAGGCTGCATGAGCTGCTTGCAAATCAGCATCAGTTTTATAGAGGGCGTGACGGTTGCGATAATCCTCTAAAGTCACAATTTTGGGACTATTATGTGGTCTGACGGTATTGTTGCCAATTCCTCCTTCATAGATATAGTCACCAGTATGTACCACTAAGCTGAGGTCGTCTTGAGCTAAATATTTATAGGCGGTATAGTATCCCTGCTGATAGTTCTGGCAAGATACCACGGCAAAGTTAAATTGATTCAAGTAGCTTCCCGGTAAAGGAGCTGTACGAGTGCGACCAATAGGGCTAGCATCTCTGCCGACAATAAATTGATACCAGTACCAAGTATTAGGTTCGAGTCCTTCAACTACAACCCGAATTGAATGCGCCAGTTCTGGTGTTGCAAACTCGCTCCCTCTGGCTACAATCCTTCTCATCTTGGAATCAGTAGCCACTCGCCAGCGCACAGGCACATTATAAGGTGGCATTCCTCCTCCATTTAGAGGTTCAGGAGCTAGACGAGTCCAAAGAACTACGCTAGTAGCATAGGGTTCACCCGAGGCCACACCGAGTTTAAAAGGATAGTCAGAAAATCGGCCTGTAGCGATCGCTCGTTGATGGGAAAATTGGCTGGTAACTGCCAACCCGGTTAATGCTCCCGCCCCAATAATTAAATTACGTCGTTTGATTCGATTACGCAAAAACCGCTCAAAATTCAAGTAATCTGCCATTGTCATGCTCCTGACTAACAGGTGAATTTCAGCAGAGAAACATTTGACGTCAGGAAAACAGGATAATCATAGGCAAATCCACAACTAATTTTCTTGCCAAAAATTAGGCGGAAATTGACAAATTTACCCGGTAATTTTTATGTATCAGATGCCGCTTTGCCAAATTAAAACTACTAGTTAGAGATTAATTTTATGCAAAGGAAGAGTTAATGAAAACTTAATTTTTGGATATTTATTGTTTATGATTAATTTATCCAAAAGAAATGCATCTCAATTGTTATTAATTAATTCCGGTTAGGGCTAATAAAAATAAAAAATATGGAAATATGGAGCGCCTAACTCATGACTATAAGTCACGAGTGTGCGGCTTGCAGAAATCAAAATAAACAATATCTATAAAATCAGGACTTACGCAAGTGTCACAAAAAATAAAAATTTTTTGTTTGTAGTAAGGGCTACCCTACGGGAACACTGCGCGAACAGCCCTTATCTTGTCAAGCCCTGCGGGCATAGCTGCGCTTACCGCGGAGCGTCTCGCACAGAGGACTTTAGTCCTCACTACAAATTTAAAATAATATGCCAGTTGCGTAAGTCCTAATAAATAATGCCCAACTTAACGATTTAGGCATCTTCTATTTCAAGTTGCGCTACAGTCACAGCGTTAAAGGCAAACGCAAACACTAAAGGCATAGGGCACTTAAAGATAACTGTAGAGACGATGGCCACAATTGTGCCAATCACCGCCGATGCTGACCAGACTCTTTCCTCAACAGTGAATCCTTTTTCAGCTTTAATCAAGTTGAGGACATGATTAGGGATTGGTTCGGGCATGACTCCTCCTGGTGGAAAAGCCCAGTAATTGTTGCGCCGCTCGACAAATAATTCTGTCCAGCCATTTTCTTGGCACCATGCTTCTATCCAATCAAGAGAGTAATGTGTCATAACGGTGTTGGTAATTTCGGCTTGCGTAATTTGTATAGTTGGTGCAAATAATTTGTGGGAGATTCCTGAATAGTTAACCAATCATTATGCCGTACAGGCAATACTCCTCTTGTAAAGCGTTATTAGCATTTCAGATTTACAATAATTGCTTAATCGCTCACCATAATTAACAGAATAACAGCCCATAATGACTGTTGAACTTGAAATACAATAAACTTTACTTAGAAAGTTTTATGTCAAGGATTGTAAACAACCAAGCGATCGCCTGTTAACTAATAAACTATTCATATCCTAAAATAGATTTAAAAAGATAAAGATTTGTAAATAGGTAAAGATAATTGCTTAATTTGAATTTAAACAAAAAATAACCAATAAATAAACTGAATAAGAGATAAAAAATATAAGTTAACAAGCAATTTACTCTAATAATATATAGGATTCTTATTGGACTTTTATTTATTTTTTCATCTGTCTTGCATAACTCTGAAAAAAGCAAAATCAAGGAGAAGCAATGCGCGGTACAAAAATCGAAGCAACCGTTAAACGTGTAGTCGATGGTGACACTGTATACGTCGAAGAGTTTCAAAAAAGCATTCGTATCCTTTCACTAGACACAGAAGAATCGTATTCGGCTGGTGGTAAACCTGTGACACCTTGGGGTAAAAAAGCAACAGAATATGCAAAATCTCTGTTACCTGAAGGCAGCAAAGTCATTTTGGAATTTCAGGGACAAGAAAGTGCAGATGAGGTATGGGAAAGATATGTAGACAATTTTGGCCGGGGACTGGCGTGGCTTCATCTGAATGACGGCAGAGATTTTCAAGAAATTATGATTCAGTCAGGCTATAGCCCCTACTTTAGCAAGTACGGATATGCTGAATGGACGGAACTGCATCACAAGTATACCCAAGCTGAACGAGTAGCTCAAACTGCCAACATAGGTGTTTGGAACCAAGCTGAAGTTAATGGCTCTCAAATGCGGAATTATGCAGTTTTAGCCAGCTGGTGGGACTTACGCGCCCAGTTAATTGAGGAATACCGCAACTACAAACGAAACCACCCAGAAAAAACCATATACAATACACGCAAAAATTATCTTGAATTGGTTGAACTTGCTAAAAGTAATGTAAAAGTCACCATTTTCACTGATATGCAAAACCTCAGACGCATTGGCGGTATTCATGGACTAATCTCAATTGGCAGTTTTGACCAACCATTCTCCCTCTTTATCCCGAAAATGGATGAACCTCAAAGCCGAGAAGTGATCAACCTGTTGATGAATCGTTACATCCCAATGGAAGATGAGCGTTATCCCCGGCGCGGTTATGGTTATGTTACAGGGAGACTTCAAATGTTTAGGGATAATCCCCAGATGGTAGTAGAAGAACCCGCAGCAATTCAGGATACCTTAGAAGATTAACTAGTATAATCAGTCACAATAAACCTAATAATCTAAATGCGGTAAGCTGAGAGATAGTGATGGAACACTACATTGGCTACCGTATTATGTTTTGGAAGCAAGGATTAGCATTGATTTTGGGGGTTGTAGTATTTTTCCAAGCTTCCCCAGCCTTGGCAGATTGGACTCATCCGATGTCATTTAGTAATGCAGAGTTAGCCAGACGTGATTTTTCTGGTCAAAGTTTACAAGCCGCTGAGTTCTCTAACGCCAATATGGAATTGGCTAACTTTGAAGATGCAGACTTGC
This sequence comes from Nostoc sp. CCY0012, assembly GCF_963920855.1. Taxonomy (NCBI): domain Bacteria; kingdom Bacillati; phylum Cyanobacteriota; class Cyanophyceae; order Nostocales; family Nostocaceae; genus Nostoc; species Nostoc sp. CCY0012. The sequence goes on from NZ_CAWUDM010000104.1 coordinate 12,072, forward strand.
GGGGAGCAGTCATGAGTGCTTCGGTAATGACGCAAGCAAATCTACATGGAGCGGATTTAACTAATGCTATGGTGGATCAGGTAAAGTTTACCGGGGCTGATTTGAGTGATGCCGTTCTCAAAGAAGCTCTATTGCTACGTTCTGTTTTTACTGATGTGAATATAGACAGTGCCGACTTTACAGATGCAATTTTGGATGGCGCACAAGTTAAAGAACTTTGCAATAAAGCCAGTGGTGTAAATTCTAAAACTGGTGTAGAAACTCGTTATTCTTTAGGATGTCGATGAAGCGTGTTGGTGTAATTGGTGGTGGGCAACTAGCCTGGATGATGGGGGATGCAGCGAAGAAGTTAGGAGTGGAATTGATAGTACAAACTCCTAGCAAAAATGATCCCGCTGTGTCTATTGCCCAAGATATCGTTTTAGCAAACGTCGATGATGCTATTGCTACCGCAGCTTTAGCAGCAAAAACTGATGTTATCACCTTTGAAAATGAATTTGTAAATTTAGATGCCTTATCTTTAATCGAACATCAAGATATTTGCTTTCGACCCAGGTTAGCAGCTTTAACTCCGCTTTTAGATAAATATCATCAGCGTTGCTATTTAAGGGATTTGAGATTACCTGTCCCCCAATTTTTCGCCCTGGAACAACAGGAAGATATTACATCTAAAATAGAAAAATTAGGTTTTCCAGTTGTTTTAAAATCCCGACGGCATGGTTATGACGGACAAGGTACTTTTATTATTCCAGATTTAGCTAGTTTGCAACAACAGCTAGATTTAAGTTTAAATCAATCTCTATTTTTAATAGAAGAATTTGTCCCCTTTGAAAGAGAACTAGCAATAATTGCTGCCCGTTCTGTAGAAGGTAAAGTGGTTACTTATCCCGTGGTGGAAACCCAACAAGAACAACAAGTATGTCGGCGAGTAATTGCCCCAGCTGATATTACACCTAATCAAGCAGCAGAAATTGAAGCGATCGCTCATACTCTATTAAATAGCCTGCAAGTAGTTGGGGTGTTTGGCATTGAACTATTTCTCACCGCCACTGGCAAAGTATTGGTCAATGAAATAGCCCCACGCACCCATAATTCTGGGCATTTTTCCCTAGACGCCTGCGAAACATCCCAATTTGAACAGCACTTGAGAGCCGTTTGTGGTTTACCTTTGGGAAATCCTGCATTACATTGTGCTAGTGCGATTATGGTCAACCTCCTGGGGTATGAAACTTCCAGTAGCGACTACCACAGCCAGCGTCAAAAATTAGCCGAAATTCCTCAAGCTTTTGTTCATTGGTACAACAAAACAGAATCCCGTCCTGGTCGTAAGCTAGGCCACGTCACGGTTTTACTAGATCATCAGAACCGAGAAGCAGCCAATACCGTTGCTCAAAACATAGAATCTATCTGGTATGGCAATTAAATTTCCCAGAAAATTGCCCTACTGAACACACAACCGATTGTTGAAAGCTATAATGAGTTAGTTGCACTACGACGTTGGTGACTGCCATCAAGTTTTTTGATCTATGTCTTTAAAGAAAAGGGAAGCTAACAATTCTCGTGGCAGTAGACCGGGCATGTACTCGGAAACTTAAAACGAAGAAAGTCGGCACCCACCTGGTTTAACCAGGTCATAAACTTAGGTAAAACGGCGTCGCGGTGAACTTAAAATCATTAGCTCCTAAAGTTAGCAAAGACTTGGGAGCTTTAATTTTATGAGGCGAGAGGCTAGAGATTACAGATTATACCATTTTTAGTAGGACTTACGCAACTGGCATATTATTTTAAGTTTGTAGTGAGGACTTTAGTCCTCTCTGCGAGACGCTCCGCGGTAAGCGCAGCTATGCCGCAGGCCTTGACAAGATAAGGGCTGTACTGCTTCGCAGAACCCGTAGGGTAGCCCTTACTACAAGCAAAAAGTTTTTATTTTTTGTGACACTTGCGTAAGTCCTGTTTAGATGAAGACGCATATGATTGGGAACTGCTATAGAAATTAATCCACAACAAATTTACCCATAACCAAAGACTGTATTTTACTAATTTCCCTTAAATACATTCAGTCTCAGTAAATTTGGTGCTTTATTTGCATCTACTCAAGAAAATTAATTCTGTATACGTTGATTCTAATTTAGTGATCATTCAGAGTTAAGATAACAAAAATTGTATTAAATTGTGGTTCAAGCTACAAAAAATTGTCACAACAACTACCTCATACCGTATTTCCAGCTTCGGTTTCCCGACTAGATAATGGCTTAACACTGATCCATCAAGAGATTTCCACTACACCTGTAGTTGTAGCTGATGTTTGGGTGCGTGCTGGAGCAACCCGTGAGCCAAAACCCTGGTTTGGGATGGCTCATTTTTTAGAACACATGATTTTTAAGGGTACAGCAACACTAGCACCGGGAATGTTTGATCATCAGATTGAAAACCGAGGCGGTGTTAGTAATGCGGCTACCAGCCATGATTATGCCCATTACACCCTGACGACAGCTGCCTCTTATCTAGCTGATACTTTGCCCCATTTGGGAGAACTGTTAACTAATGCGGCAATTCCCGACGATGAATTTATCCGCGAACGAGATGTAGTCTTAGAAGAAATCCGCGCTTGCAGCGATGATCCCGACTGGATAGGATTTCAAGCCCTCAATCAAAGCATCTATCAAAACCATCCTTACGGGCGTTCGGTGCTGGGTACTGAACAAGAACTGATGCAGCAGTCGCCCCAAGATATGCGTTGTTTTCATCGCGCTCACTACCAACCAGATAACATGACAGTAGTGATTGTTGGGGGAATTGCTCAAGAACCAGCCAGGGAACTTGTTAATCAGTCATTTGTTGATTTTGCTGAACCTTTACATTGTCCGCAGTCGGAAACAATAGTAGAACCAGTCATTGCCGGCATTCATCGCCAAGAACTATGCTTACCACGCGTAGAACAAGCCAGATTACTTATGGCGTGGGTTGTCCCCGGAGTCAAGCAACTCCGCACCGCCTATGGTTTAGATTTATTATCAGTATTATTGGCTGAAGGGCGAACTTCCCGCTTGGTGCGTGAGTTAAGAGAAGAATCGCAATTAGTACAGGGAATTTGTAGTAATTTTTCCCTACAACAAGAATCGAGTTTATTTACAATTACTGCTTGGTTGGAGCCAGAAAACCTGGATACAGTCGAGAACTTGATTCGTCAACATTTGGATGATTTACAAAACCAAGAAATTAGCGCCCAGGAACTAGCTCGGACACAAAGACTATTGTGTAATGAGTATGCATTTTCTACGGAAACACCAAATCAACTTACAGGGTTGTATGGGTACTACAACACTATCGCCCGTGCTGAATTAGCGGTGGCATATCCGCAGCAGATTCAATCGTTTCAAACCCCAGAACTGCAACAATTAGCAAAACAATATCTTTCACCGCAAAATTATGCAGTGACGATACTTAAACCCTGTTAGTGTCAGTGGTTGTTGATTAACTGACCACTCCATAACTAATAACCGATATCAGAGCGCTCATGACTCAAACTGTAAAACCTTCTTTATCTCACTCCTCCATACATCGCACTGTATTAAATAATGGCATTGTTGTGTTGGTAGCAGAAAATCCGGTTGCGGATATTATTGCAGCGCGAATTTTTGTCCGTGCTGGTAGTTGTCATGAACAACGTGACAAAGCAGGATTAGCTCATTTGCTATCATCGGTAATGACGAAGGGATGTGAGGGACTTTCGAGCTTAGAAATTGCCGAACAAGTGGAATCGGTAGGTGCCAGTTTGAGTACAGATGCTACCACTGATTATTTTTTAATGTCCTTGAAGACAGTCACATCAGACTTTCCAGAAATTTTAACATTGGCAGGGCTGATGTTGCGATCGCCTACATTTCCCGAACTCCAAGTAGAATTAGAACGGCGTTTGGCACTACAAGATATTCGTTCCCAACAAGAGCAACCGTTTACCCTTGCTTTTAGCCAAATGCGAGAGGTAATTTATCAAAACCATCCTTATGCAACTTCAGTGTTGGGAGATGAAGCCACGATGAATGGCTTATCTCGTGAGGACTTAATACAGTATCACCAGACTTATTTTCGTCCAGATAATATAGTCATTAGTATTGCCGGTCGAGTCACCCAAACAGATGCAATAGCGCTGGTAGAACAAGTCTTTGGCCATTGGCAAGTTCCCTCACAAGCCTTGCCATTATTAGAGTTGCCAGAGATTCGCGTGGAACCACAGCATCGGCTAAAACCTATACAGACACAGCAATCTATCGTTATGCTGGGTTATTTAGGGTCATCAGTAAGTTCTCCAGAATATGCCCCATTGAAATTGCTGTCTACTTACTTGGGCAATGGGCTGTCTAGTCGCTTGTTTGTAGAATTACGCGAAAAGCGGGGCTTGGCGTATGAGGTATCGTCATTTTATCCCACAAGACAGTATCCGGGATCATTTGTCGTGTATATGGGTACTGCACCAGAAAACACCAGCATAGCCCTAGAAGGATTGCGTACAGAAGTAGATTTACTCTGCACTACAGAAGTATCAGCAACCGCCCTGCAAGCAGCCAAAAACAAGATATTGGGACAGTATGCCTTAGGTAAACAAACTAACGGACAAATTGCTCAAATATACGGCTGGTATGAAACTTTGGGTTTAGGAATTGATTTTGATCAGGTGTTTCAAGAATTGATTACTTCGGTAAATGCCAAAGATGCGATGGCTGCTGCTTGTCAGTATTTACAGGAACCTTATATTTCTTTGGTGGGACAAGAAACCGCAATTAATAATGCCCTTGTGTAAAGTGAACTGTGTAAACTATGTAAAATTGCGATCGCAGCAGCTGTCTTTTGGACATAAGTAGCTGTAATATTAGCATCAGAAGATTCTGGGAATAAATTCCATGAAAGGCAGCCTGAAACCAAGTATTTGGAACTACTTCAAGTCACCACAAGCATTTCAATTCTTGCAAGCAGGTAAGTTTTATTGGTTACTCATGCTTTCTTCTTTGTCTGTGCTGATTGGTTTATCTGCTGTAATTGCTACTACACCACCCCAAAAAATTGCCCAAGCAATTCCTGGAGGTGTTATTAACCGGCCCACCTTGCAACTTGGTAGTCAAGGAGAAAGGGTTTCTGAACTTCAGGCGGCTCTAAAACTTTTGGGCTTTTACACCGGTGAAGTAAATGGTATTTACAACGAGAATACAGCTAGTGCTGTTTCTGTATTTAAACGTGCAGTTAGCTTGACTCCAGATGGCATTGTTGATGCTGATACTTGGCAAAGACTATTCCCCAAGGAACCAATAGTGACACCAACTGTCTCTTCAGCAAATCCAGCACCTAACTTAGCTAATTTTCCTGTACCGACCCAAACCAGCCCTCCTAGACCTACTCCCACACCAAATCCTAGCCCCCAACTCAGGACTGCAACGCCGACGCGACCAGCATCCCCGACTCCCCGACCAGCGGCTGCACCTGCTACACAAATCCCTGGTGTACAGTACACCGCCCAAGGATGGCCAATTTTACGTTTAGGAATGCGTAATTCAGAAGTGAGGAAACTGCAAGAACGACTACAACAACTAGGATTTTTAACTGGTGGTGTAGATGGTGACTTTGGCCCTTCAACCGAGGCAGCCGTGAAAGCGGCTCAACAACGCTATAATTTGGAGCCGGATGGCGTAGCTGGTGGTGCTACATGGGAAGCTCTCTTGCGGCGATCGCCTGGTCAACGATAGGCTTATGTATGATTAATTGTTATTAGTCACAAGTAATTTGAACTTTTAATTTCTCAAGTAACTATGAAACACTTTTTATTAACTTGGCTGGCTACTGCGGTGGCGTTGCTGATAACTGCCAACATTGTACCTGGGTTCTTTGTTCAAAACTTTCTCGCTGCGTTAGTCGCTGTAGCAATTATTGGTTTAGTCAATGCTTTTATTCGACCAATTTTAAGTATTTTAGCGTTTCCCATTACCCTAATTACCTTTGGTTTATTTACATTTGTCATCAACGCTTTAACTCTTTGGCTAGCAAGTAACCTCACTCCTGGTTACGGTTTTGAAATTCAAGGTTTTTTACCTGCTTTAATCGGTTCAATTGTATTAACAATCGTTTCTAGCCTAATTAGCTATTTTCTCAGAACAATTTTGTAGAACAAGCCACAGCTAAAGTCACTGCTTTGAGTTCTCCAGGTAAGCGGAAAATTTGTTTAGTAACTAATAATTTAGGTAACAGGGGTTGTGGTAGGGCAAAATGGGTCTGTGAAAGGCTCATTTTTAACTCTTGCTGGTTAATTTGTAAGACTGCAAGTATAGCCGCAGCCTCAGCCACGCTTGGTGTTCTTAATGCTTGTTCAGCGATTTTGCTAGGGTTGGGTACGGAAACTGTAGAGAGCATTTCGGCTGTAAAGATTTTTAAAGGCCAATTTTGCAACTGACAAAGTTCGATTAAACCAACTTCCCTAGCTTTTTGATCAATAGTAGCAATACCTGCGATCGCACTTTCTGCGAGTTGGTTTGCTTGAAAAACTTCCTGAATGGCTGTAGCGATTAATTGCCGTGAACTCCCTTGTTGACAGCCAAGTCCTATCCACAAATTGGGTTTCTGCATAAATCATCGAATGAAGGGTAAAAGGTCAAATTTTTGACGAAGTTCTAAGAGAGAAACATCCAAAAGCTGCTCATAGTTAAGAAATGGATAATAATTTCGAGAGCTACGAGTTTTCAACCATATCATAGTTAATTCCGGTAGCAGTTGGGGTAATACCCAAGTAATAGAACTGTATAACCACAAAACTCCACGCTCCTTGATCAAGTCTTTGTACATGATGTCTATTTTACTGGGAAAAATACCTACAACCCCGAAAACAAGCTTTCGCTGTGGTCTTAGAACGGGCAAAAGCTAGAAACGAAATTCACAAAGATTTCTTAACGGGTGACAAGGCAGTTGAAGATGAGATGTGGCAACAATTTGAGAAA
>NZ_CAWUDM010000105.1:0-18723 GCF_963920855.1 Nostoc sp. CCY0012
TGGAAAATATATCTCCCATTATCCGTCATCTTGTATTTGACAGACTACTAGGCCGGCTTTCGGAATCACGCGCGGTATATCACAATCAACGCGGCGCACTGAGCGAACAACATTACCTTCTCGTAGTGTTCGATACACAGTATCTTCGGAGATGCCATATATTTGAGCTATTTCTTGGACTAATACCCGACGAGATGGACTGCGCGGTGGTAGTTGTTCTAAGCGACGACGAAGGTCTACGATGGCATCAATTGGTATTTGTTTCTTTGGCATCCTATGATTTCTCCACCAATGTATTGTGGCGTGGGTGGAGATGTTTGCGTGACAACCAATCGTAGAGTGTGGAAGGTGAACAATCAACTAGTTTCGCAATGGAGCGTTTGCTAATGCCTTTGGCTAAATAACTGCGAATTTCTGCTTCCCTTGTGTCCAGTTTCAAATGTGTGGATTGTCGTCCTTTGGGTCGCCCTAATGTTTTTCCTTCAGCTTTCCGTTTGGCTAGTGCTTCGGTTGTTCTGAGTACAATCAATTCCCGCTCGATTTCTGCTGCCAAACCTAAAACCGTTGCTGTGATTCGACTTTGCATTGAGTCATCCAGTACCATTCCTTGTTTGGCGATATGGACATTGATTCCTCGGCGGACGCAGCACTCCAGCATTTCTAGTACTTGTAGGGTGGAGCGTGCCATCCGACTCACTTCTGAAAAAATGACTACATCGGATTCAAGAGCAGTTTGATTCAGTAGTTGTCCTACACCTCGCTCTACCCATTTCTCCCGTCCAGAAATTGTGTCCTCTACAAACTGGATGGGACTTAAAGCATGGATGTTGGCATATTCTAAAATGCCATGTCGTTGGTTGTGTACGTCTTGTTTGTCGCTGGAGACCCTCAGATAAGCATAAATGGCCATACCCGAATGGCTGTCGGTTTAAACAGCTTTATAGATTTAATCGAACGGTATTAGTTCAAATTAAACCACGAAAAGCGTACATATATGTCCAGTATAAAAGTTCTTATAATTTGGACACTCTTGAGGCGATAAATCTCCTAACCCAATCACCGCAGGGGTTACGGCTTATTTGCAGTTAATGTGGTTTCATTTGCAAATAATGTGGTTTGTTTGCAAATAATGTGGTTTCATTTGCAGATAATGTGGTTTTGAGACCCCTCTTATTTGCAGATAATGTGGTTTGAAAATTGCCTTGTTTGCAGTTTGAAGCGTTTATGTTTGCAGTTCGCTACATGTAGCTGTGCGGGTACATGATGAATGCAACGGTTCTAATGTCTTTGGCTCGGATATTTGCACCTGTCGTCCTTATTTAATACAAGGGATTGAGGTGTGTATCCAAACGGCACAAGAAGGCGGTGTGGGAATTATTGCCCAACAAAAATCATCCCATTAATCAGCAACGCCCAAATTTGAAGTACTTACCCGATGGAGATGGCGATTAATAACTATTTCCAATCTACTTAAATCATAGGGTTTGGTAATATAATCATCTGCACCTGTTAAGCAAAGACAATTCATATTTTGTGCAGAAGCTAAAGGTATTACCGAAATTATAGGAATAGTTGCGGTTTTTTTGTTGTGTTTGAGGTAATCAATTACTTGACTGCTATTTAAATCACATAACATCATATCTAAAATAATTAAATCAGGTTGATGAGTTTGTGCTAATATCATTCCCCTCAATCCTTTGGTGGCACAAATACATGAGAAATTTAATTTTTTCAGGTAAGAATCTAGCAGTTCTAAGTTATTCAGATTTTGTTCTACAACCAAAATTAACGGTTGTTTGTACATAAATAAATAGTCGCTCTTTCAGAAAGGTCATACACCCAGAATTAATTTTTTAGGTGGGGATGTACGAGGTTTCCTTCAGGCGGCAGAATGCGGCTTGAAATAGACTAGCTCGTATCAAGTTTACTAGGTTGTGTGTTTACACTCAAATTGAGGGTAGATGTTAACAAACTAGTAGTTATGTCAAGCAAATACCACCATGAACATCATAAATTTAAATTGAATCAAGCAGTAATTTTTCGTAAATAAAGTATTAATTTTTTACTAAAAGCTTAACAATACTTAATCTTAGAAAAAGTAGGCAAGTCAGAACAAAGTTGGCATGAAACAGAATATATACTGAAAGCTAGGAAAAACAACAGTAAATATACGCTCATACTTTGCCGACACCATTAATCAAAGCTATTGACAAACTTCGTGCTGATCCTGGCTGCGGGTAAATCTACCCATATGGGGATAGGAGTCCGATATATCAGAAACATCTGTTATTTTAGACACAGAATCAAGTTACTTGAATAATTGCCTACACCATCTCAAATGCTACCTGACGACTTTGTAAAAAATCATGGGTGAAATGGTCTACTACATTAGTATCAGCAAGCTCTAAATTATAAAAATCCACCACCTCATGCTCAAAATAGGGGCCAGCGTGCCAAGTTCCTTCGTGCAACTTAATAAAACAGTTGCCGGGAATGCGGAAAGCTGCAATTTCTGCTAATACTGGTTCTTGCAAGTCATTATGGGGAGGACAAACTGCAATTAACCAATCCTTACCCTCCAAAGACCCTAAACATTGCGTACATTGCAAATGACGAGTAATTTTATGAAACTTACGCCCTCTTTTTTCCAGTCTCATAATATAAAAGCGCGGTGTTCCATTGTTTAAATTTAATTGGGCATCTTCTACACCAAAGTTTTTACCATCTGGGCTAGGAAAAATTACTTGTCCATAACGCCGAAAATTTTCTGAATTTATCCATTCAGGTTGTAATTGCTGTACTGTTTGTGATGTATTCATAATTAATTTTATTAATTTAAAAATCAAATTTTCAGAATCATAAAACTCTGTATTTTTCTCTTACTCTTCTTCTTCGTGTACTACAGCCCTTGCAGGCATCACTACGCGCGTGCGTACTTTGCGGCTTGTAAAAAAAATAACTTTGATAACGCAGAAGAAAATTGCTATATTGCTATAGTGGAAATTCAATTTTACTATGACAAACACCCCTTTTCTTAAGACATCTGGCTGAAAAGGTGCTGATATTATGCCTAATTCCTAAACTTGATCTATGCCAATTTATGTTTACTGGGGTGAAGATGATTTTGCAATTGAAAAAGCGGTGACAACATTGCGCGATCGCATCCTTGATCCTCTCTGGACAAACTTTAACTACACCTTATTATCTCCCGATCAACCAGATGCGGCAATTGCAGCATTAAATCAAGTCATGACACCAGCCTTTGGCGCTGGTGGACGTTTAGTTTGGCTAATGAATACTACCCTTTGTCAGCATTGTCCAGAAAATGTCTTAGCAGAACTCATACGCACCTTACCAGTCATCCCCGAAAACTCATTTTTATTACTTACCAGTCGCAATAAACCAGACGAACGCCTCAAATCCACAAAACTGCTGAAGAAACTAGCTCATGAGTTCCGCGAATTTCCCCTCATTCCACCCTGGAAGACAGAATTGCTAGTCCAGTCTGTCAATCAAGCGGCTCAAACAGCAGGAGTAAAACTAACTCCCCAAACTGCGGAATTTTTAGCCCAGGCTGTAGGTAATGATACAAGGCTACTGGATAACGAAATTGAGAAGTTACGTCTTTATACCTCAGATACCCGTAAACCTTTAGACGTAGATACAATTACGCAATTAGTCAGAAATACTACACAAAATAGCCTACAATTGGCCACAGCAATTAGAATGGGAGATACAGCTAAAGCCTTGACTATTTTGGCGGATCTCATGAATGCTGCTGAACCGGGATTGCGGATAATTGCGACTTTGATTGGACAATTTCGGACTTGGTTATTGGTAAAGATGGCTATAGAAAGCGGTGAACGTAATCCTCAAGCGATCGCCCAAGCTGTGGAAATTAGCAACCCCAAACGTATTTACTTTCTACAGCAAGAAGTCAAATCACTTTCTGTGCAACAACTAATCTCCTGCTTACCGCTACTGCTAGAGTTAGAAGTTAGTCTCAAACAAGGTTCCACAGAAGTCTCGGCATTGCAAACCAAAGTAATAGAACTGTGTCAAGTATGCCAACACGGATATTAACTATAAAAATTTATCTCAAAATTTAATTGACATCTGGTTGCCTGGAACTTCTCGCTCCTAAAATAATTCAAAGCCATTAACATCTCCCTACTATGGTTCTGTGTCATACACCTTATGAAAAGAATTACTAATTTGTTTTGCCAAAATCGCTTGTCACATCTACTTTCCCAAAGCTTATTTTTCGGCATGATTGCCACAGCTAGTGTGGTTGGCAGTTTAACTTTCAGTAGCAAAGCCGGCGCACAAACAGCATCAGTTAACAATGCTGATATTGACAGCTATGCTCAAGCTGTGTTGGCAATGGAAACACCCCGTCAACAAGCCTTTGAAGAAATTAAGAGATTAGTTGGGAGTGGAGATATGCCGAGGATTGTTTGTAACGATCCCAACAGTATGAGCGCTTTACCACGCAAGGCTCAAACCATCGCCGTGAATTACTGTAACCGCTCTCAACAAATAGTCGAAGAAAATGGTCTGAGTATTGATCGGTTTAATAATATTACTGTTGAGCTACAAAATAACAACAACTTAAAAAGACAAGTTTACAACAGCTTAATTCGTCTGCAAAAAACTCCAGAATCTCGGTAATATAAACGCATGAAAATAGATACCCCCGGATTTAGCCGAGGGTGAGGATTATTTATTGTCAAATAATCTTCATGACACAACATTTGTAAGTCAGGCCGGTTCGCTGTTGTCTAACACACCCATAAATCCAAAAGGATCATTAAGATTATTCGTCATGATTCGCTGGGAATCAAAATTGCAAATTCCGTACCCTCTCCCACAACAGAATTTACTTCAATTATACCGCCATGTTTTTCTTCCACAATTTGCCGGGCAATAGCTAGTCCTAAACCAGTACCTTTACCAACTTCTTTTGTCGTAAATAAATGGTCAAATATTTTTTCTTTGACTTCTGGACTCATGCCTTTACCGTTATCACTAATTCTGGTATAAATTTGGTTTTTAGTAACCCCTGTGCGGATAGTAATTGTTTGGGGATGAGCTTGGAGTTCGGTAAATGTACGCATTTGTGCCATCTCGTCAAACATATCAATGGCATTGGCCAAGATATTCATAAATACTTGGTTTAATTGACCGGGAAAGCATGGGATTAACGGTATTTCACCGTATTCTTGATAAATAATGATGGCAGGACGATGTTCGTTAGCTTTAATGCGGTATTTTAAAATCAGTAGGGTACTATCAAGACCTTCATGCAGGTTAGCCGTCACTTTATGATCAGTGTCAGCACGGGAAAAGGTACGCAGACTAGTACTAATGGATGTGATACGGTTAGTTGCTCCCGTCATCGAATTGAGTAACTTGGGTAGGTCTTCAATCAAAAATTCTAAATCAATATCTTTGGCGTTTTGTTGAATCGGTGCGACTGGTTGGGGATGGTGTTGTTGATAAAGTTCCAGATGTCCGATTAAATCCTGGATGTATTCTTGAGCGTTGCTAATACTACCATGAAGAAAACCGATAGGATTATTAACTTCGTGGGCAACTCCGGCAACTAAGTTACCCAGAGATGCCATTTTTTCATTTTGGACAATCTGGAGTTGGGTTTGTTCCAACTGTTGAGCATAGCCTTGGGCTTGTTGATAAAGTCGGGCATTTTCCAGAGAAATAGCCGCTTGAGTACATAAGAAGTTGAGAATGAGAATGCGATCGCTCGTAAATACACCACTGGTTGAGCAATTCTGTAAATACAAAATGCCAATTAAGTTGCCTTGATTGAGAATCGGCAAGCACAATACACTTTTGGGATGTTGCTGAATTAAATAGTCATCAATGATAGCCAAGTCTGTTTTCAGATGATCAATTACTACTACTTCTTGGGTGTGTTTGACATACTGAATCAACTTCAAGGGTACATTAGCATTGCTCTCTAAGGTTTGGACACAAAGTTTTGTGGTTTCTGGTGTAGCAATGGCTTTCAGGTACCAGTTACCATCACTATGGGGCAAAATTAAAACACAGCGATCGCCTCCTGAGTTTTGTAGAATCACCTGAGTCAGTTGGTGTAGCAATTCATCCAATTGAATGGTGCTGGAGAGGCTTTGAGAGGCTTTGAGAATGGCTGCAAAATCTAGAGCAGTATTGATGCTAGAGCTAGAAGAGCGACTGGCTTTGGTGGAGGCGTGAATCGAAACATTGGAGGTAGAAAGAGAAGCCAGGGTTTCTAGTGGGTTGAGGGTTGGCGCTGCTTGCTGGAGAATGGGGCGCAATAAGTGGGGGTAGCAATGTTCTAAATCGTCTGTTTTTGCTTTAGCTCCCCAACGGGCGTAGCAATAGTAAGCTTCTTGCATGTAACCTGCTGCAACTTTTTCTTTACCCCAAGCCAGGTAAAACTTAGCTGCTAGCTCGTTACTGAGGGCTTCTTCTTGGAGATAGCCGTTTTCTTTAGCTCCGGCAATGGCGCGATCATACCAATCCCCGGCTGTATAGTTTTTGCCTAAAACCCGATAGGTTTCAGCTTCTACAAGTTGGAACTTGTGCAAGTAGTTCATGGGAGCATGGTATGCCCATATCTCCATAGACTTTTGATTGGCGGTAATCTTCTCTAAAGCCAGAGTTTTTTGTGCTGTATCTCCACATAATGAAAGCAGACTGAGGGATTGATAAAAATTCTTTAACGGAATAATCAATAAACCAGCAGCACCCTGTTCATATGCTTCAAATTTTCTAGCATATTCTGTGGCACTTTGCTCATCTCCAAATAAATAAGACAGCAATAGTTTTGCTAAATAAACATAGCAAATTCCATTGACATTGTGACTTTGGATTAAAGACGGTAAAGTTGTAACTTCATTAAAACAGGAGCCAATCAGCAGCGTGGGATTTTCTGTTTTGCCCCGGAGATTGATGACAGTTTGTCGCCATGTATTGGCCCAAACTAAAGAAACTTCTTGCTTGATATCTTCTATGAGCAGGCAATATTTATTCGCTTCAGATTCGGCAAATTCAAGATTGTCTCCAGTCCAAAATAAAAACTGGCAATAGCAATTTGCACAATATCCCACATATTCTAAATCGCCATTTTCTAGCCCGCTGGTAAGACCTGCTAAAAATACAGGTAGAATGGAACGAATTGAGTCTTGCCAATGTTTAATAAACAGAGCAAAAGTCAGATTAACTTTACTAGTTAATTCTTTGGCTTGTAACTTATCTAAAATAATAGTTGCTAGTTGACCAAATTTATATCCCCGTTCAATTTCTCCAGTGGCACATAGGAACAACCCATAAAGACTATAGGCGATCGCTGCTTGGGGAGAGTTACCATATTGAATACAGATTTTCACCATCGTGAATATCTTTAAGGGTAACAACTCAGGTTTGGCTAAATACACAGAGGCAAATAAACCAACTAAAATCCGCAGCGCCGCCGATTGCTGCGGCTCGTCCAAATTCGGTAAATCGGCTAGGTTTTCAATGGGGCGATCGCCTAAAATAATTTTTAACTTTTGGTGTTCGGCAAGCATTGTTTCAAAATCACAGGCGTGAGGGAAATCTACACCCAGGAACCCTAAAGCTTCTCTGCCTACATCTATGGCTTCTAGTAATTTATTTTGTGCTGTGTATGATTGAATTTGAATTTCATAAACTTTAACTTTATCTAAGGGATTTTTAGCATATAAAAGTGTTTGTTGAATGAGATTTGTCGAAGTATCAAAATTAGTATTTAAATATTCTGACTCTGCCAATAATTCATACAATTTCAAAGTGAAATCATATTCCTGTTGCCAACTATCTGGATTTAAAAGTTTTAAGGCTGTGTTTAAATAATTAACAGCAGCATTATACGCCGTAGCAGCTTTAGCCTTATGTCCAGCCATCAAGTTTAACTGAGCTAGTTGCTCTCGTTGAGATGGTTCATCAATCAATTCAATTCCCATATTTAGCTGATTGACAATATCAAAAATGCGGCTTTCTCTAGCTACTGCCAATGTATTAGTCAATAGTAATTGTCCAATCTTGAGGTGAGTTGCTTGTTTTTGCGGCTCAGGAATTAGGGAATAGGCAGCTTGTTGGACGCGATCGTGCAAAAAGCGATAAGTTAAATTAACAGACTGATCGTTAATGATTTTTTCGGAATCTGAATGTTCTGCACTATCTGACTGAAAGAACTTATAAACCTGGCTAGTGGGCAAAATCAATTCATCTTGCAGGGCTTTCCATAATGCTATACCAGCATTAGTTTGAGACTGTTCAGAAACAATGGCCAAGGTTGCTAAATCAAACTGGTTACCTATACAAGCTGCTAACTTGAGGATATTTTGGGTTTCCCTGGGCAATTTCTGCAACTGCTGCGCCATAAATTCCACCACATCATCGGTGAGGGATAGGGCGTTGATTTGGACAATATCACATTCCCAACCCCCTTGACTCAGGGGGGACTGAGGGGGGTTAAAGGTAATCTCTCCGTCTTCGTGTAACGCTTTGAGAAACTGCGTAATAAAAAAGGGATTGCCTTGAGTTTTGCGATCAATTAACTCTGTTAGCGGAAGCGATCGCTCTGTCGCACAATGTAAGGTATCTGCCACCAATTGATTGGTATCACTCAAGGTGAGGGGAGCGAGGGTAATTGTATTGACAGTCTTGCCAATTTGCTTCAGTTCCTCCACCGTCAACATCAACGGATGTACAGGTGAAACTTCATTGTCCCGATAAGCACCCAACAACAGCAAATTCCCCTTATCCCCCATCAGCAGTTTAATCAACTGTAGAGAAGCTAAATCTGCCCACTGTAAGTCATCCAGAAACATGACTAAAGGATGTTCGGCTGTTGTCAAGACTTCAATAAACTTTTGGAATAATAAGTTAAACCGATTCTGGGCGGCTGTTCCCGAAAGATTTGGTGCAGGTGGTTGTTTGCCGATAATTCTTTCTAATTCAGGAATCACCTCAATTAGAACTTGTCCATTGTCTCCCACAACTTCCAGAATTTTGGCTCGCCATTGCGCCAATTGCGCGTCAGATTCCGATAACAATTGCCCCATCAAATCCCCCAGGGATTGGACAAAGGCAGAAAAGGGAATGTTGCGATTGAACTGGTCAAATTTACCTTTGATGAAATAACCGTGCTGACGGGTAATGGGTTTGTGGACTTCATTGACAACGGCAGTTTTACCAATACCTGAAAACCCGGCCACCAAAATCATTTCTGTTTTGCCATTGGATACCCGCGCAAAGGCATCTAGCAATATCTGAACTTCTGCTTCTCGCCCATAAAGTTTTTCAGGAATGAGAAAGCGATCGCACACATCCCGTTGAGCAATGGGAAAATCTATAATTTTGCCAGTATTTTTTAATTGAGATAAACAAGTTTCTAAATCCTGCCTTAATCCCAAAGCACTTTGATACCTATCTTCGGCATTTTTCGCCATTAATTTCATGACGATATCCGACAGCACTTGGGGAATCTCTTCTTTGTTTCCTAATGTAGTCGGCATTTTCGCCAGATGACAATGCACCAACTCCATCGGGTCATCAGAGATAAATGGTAATTCTCCGGTTAATAATTCATAAAAAGTCACACCCAGAGAATAAAAATCACTACGGTAATCAATCCCTCGGTTCATTCTGCCAGTCTGTTCTGGGGCAATATATGCAAGGGTTCCTTCTAAAACATTCGGGCTTTTGATTTCTAGGGTTTCTTTGGGGAGTAATGAAGCGATACTAAAGTCAATTAGTTGAACTTTTTTTGTTTCTGGATGAATTAAAATATTAGCAGGTTTGATATCTTTATGAATAATCCGATTTTGGTGTAAATCGTCGAGAATATAGCTTAATTGGATGGCGATGTCCAAAAATTCATCAAGGGGAAGATTATTGATTTCGATATAAGCTTGTAAAGAAATTTCCCCTGTATCTGCCATTACTAAAATATAACCATTACCATAATCTTCTAAAGATAAGGGATGAATAATACCAGGGATAGTGAGACTTTTGCCAATGGTGTATTGGTTGCGAAATTGTAATAACTCATTGCAGCTAGGATATTCAGAAGCTAAAAGTTTGATGACTACTGCCAGTGCATCTTGCTGGCGAATAGCTCGATATACTTTGGTTCTGGAGCCTGCATACACTTGTTCGCTAATTTGATATCCGGGGATGATAGGGGTGCGGCTCGCGGTAGTCATTTATATTTACCTCATGGTGCAAAATTGTCTTTGCTTCATAAGGTTAGTATTCCCATAAACTCCTTAAATACATCAAAAAAAATACCCCCGAAGTCGAGGGTAAGAATTAATTATTAATGATGCCTAATTAATAACTATTAATCATTTTCACTGTCATTCATTAAATGTTTGACCTCGTGACGAGAAATTTTGACTTTTGTGCCATCAAATTTAGTGAGCGTGAAAAAGTTATCTTCGTTATAAGTAAGTGACTGCTCTTGCAGAAGTCCAATTGCTATTTGTTCACCTAGTTTGACTGATTCAGTATAATCAGTGCGCCAGTGAACACCAGCCCCATCACGACCAAGTGAAATATTGGCAGCCACTTTGTTCAACTCACCACCGACAGTCAGTTTTCCAGCATCAGCGCCAGTGTATGCCACTAGTTCTGTACCATCTGCATTGGGAACCACTGGCTGGGTAATTACAGATGATTCATCAAACCAAGCTTTGAGAATGGTCACACAAGCACCGGCTACCGTAGCATGTCCAGCACCATAGGCGGGATGGGTAGGAGAACCTTCAGGAAATGCCATTGGTAGTAAATAAGTACCATAGAGGTTATGGACTTTTTCCAATGCACTGGAGTTAAGAATCTCTTGATCAATCGGATATTTTGCCCTTCCAGTCAGATGGTTATGAATTAGTCCACCAAATGCTTCTGGACGCAGGCGGCGATGCACATACCATTTTTGGAACCATACAGCTTTGAGGGCGCGGGTTGCCACTTCAGTTACTAAACTGAGAACGTGTGGCCCACCGAAGGTGCCAAATCCAATTTGATTTTTCGAGTTCTTATAGGGGTTACCCTCATCCTCTGGGGCATTTAGCCCTAAAAGAATCAGACAAGCATTTAGGTAAGCTTCATAGAGAGCATCGACGTGGACATACTGACCGATATCTCGAATGTTGCGGATATAGCGGCGTTGTGGATCAAATTTATCTTGACCTGATTTCCCGCCGTTCTGCACATTTAGCCACTCGTCATATTCAGTCATGTAATTAATATCTGACACGACAGTTTCCTGTCTTTGGGAAATTGTCAGGGAACCGTAGGGAATATCCTTGAGCAAAAACTGAGAAATGTAAGGGCCAACTAAATCACCAGCATAATTACCTCGAAAAAGAGTCTCTGGGGTAATTTTCCCGCCTACCTTTGGCCCCTGAAAATCAGAAAATTGGGATAAATCTGCGATCGCTTCTGCTACTTCTGGACTTTGGTTAAAGTCAGTAAAGTTAATATCCCGCAACAGCGCCATCCAATAAACTTCCGCCGCTTCCCCTGAGTTGAGAGGTGAATCAATGCGGGGTGCTGGAGAGATAGTAATTGCATGACCGTCAGGCCCTTGTAGGTCAAAACCTAGCCCAGCTTGCGGATTAGTCAACGGGCGACCTTTGCCCAGAGGAATAGCATCAAAGTCTTGTGGTTTGCCGCTTTCTAAAGCTTTGAGTAGGGCTTTGTAGGCTTTGGGGTCTACTTCACCCAGTTCATTGTGTGGCAAACCTTTGGAGAAGTTAGCAATATAGTTAGGTGATCCATCTGCACCCCGATATTCCTGTTCTTCACCATTACAAACATGGTCTTTAATCCCTCTGTTAAAGGCAATTTGGGCTGCTTGACGGCGGATTGTGCGAGATGACTGCTGCCGTTGTTTCTTATTTTCCGGTCCCAGTTCCTGACAGTCTGGACGCTCTGGACGACCTGGACGTTCTGGACGCTCTGGACGCTCTGGACGCTCTGGACGTGTTGGACGCTCTGGACGCTCGTTTTTCATAATGTGAAGTTCCTTGAGAATTTTAATAGAATGAGGCAAAAAAACTAATAAGTAGATACGCCTGAAATTCCCGATATGCTTGCCTAGTAGGTCTAACGAGACTGTTTGACAATATTGGAAAAGTAGATTTATACAGTCCGATGCTGGAAAATCTCAGTTATTCAGGTTAGATAAGCACAGGTTCTTTTCAAACTTGAATAACTTGTGTTTGTTGAACACACCGATATCTACTAATTGCCTGCACAGCATTTCGGAAAAGTTGGGATATTTTTCCCAAAGTTCCTAAAAACCGCCCCAGAAGGGACGGACACCACCACCTTGAGAAAGATTAAAGCTCCTTAACATTCCGTTACAATAAAGACATCGAGAGGAGTTAAAGCAAATCTCTCGCGTATTAATTTAAAGGTGTACGGCATGAATGGCACAATTCGCGTTGGTAATCTCTTCGGGATTCCCTTCTATATCCATCCGTCGTGGTTTTTAGTTCTGGGCTTGGTAGCTTGGAGTTATAGCAGTGGACTAGCGGCGCAGTTTCCCTGGTTATCTGGGGGATTAACTTTAACACTGGGATTGATGACAGCGTTGTTGTTGTTTGCCTCTGTCGTCGCCCATGAATTAGGACATAGCTTTGTCGCCATTCGCCAAGGAATTGATGTTAAATCTATTACATTGTTTATCTTTGGTGGCTTGGCTAGTCTAGAAAAAGAATCAGAAACCCCAGGTGAAGCATTTTGGGTAGCGATCGCCGGGCCGTTAGTTAGCCTACTATTATGTGGTGTCTTTACAGTCATTGGTGTCACCACCGCAGCCACAGGAGCAGCCGCAGCTATTCTTGGTGTTCTCGCTTCTGTTAACTTGGCATTGGCATTATTTAACTTGATTCCTGGCTTGCCCTTGGATGGTGGTAATATCCTCAAGGCTGCTGTGTGGAAAGTTACAGGCAATCCTTATAAGGGTGTAGCTTTCGCCAGTCGAGTGGGACAAGTATTTGGTTGGGTAGCGATCGCCTCTGGTTTAATTCCCCTATTATTCTTTGGTAGCTTCGCTAACTTCTGGAATTTGTTAATCGGTTTCTTCTTGCTACAGAATGCAGGTAACTCAGCGCAATTTGCCAGAGTGCAAGAAAAATTCACAGGTTTAACAGCAGCAGATGCGGTAACTCTCAATAGCCCTATTGTTTCTGCCGATCTTAGCCTCAGAGAGTTTGCTGACCAACGAATTTTAAATAATCAAGACTGGCGACGATTCTTAGTCACTGATGAAAGCGGAAAATTGGTAGGTGCAATCAATATTGATGACTTGCGAATCATTCCCACAACCCAGTGGTCAGAGACTCCAGTTAGAGAACTCATGAAACCCATTGCCCAAACTACCACAGTGACATCAGATCAACCCCTGTTAGAAGTAGTGCAACTACTCGAACAACAAAAGTTATCTGCACTGCCTGTGATTCGTGATAACGGTGTATTGGTGGGAATTTTGGAAAAAACTGCGATTATTCAACTACTGCAAAATCCGACTCAACCAAACCCTGTATAGTTATTAATCTTTAACAATACTCCCTCAGCATTTGGGGGAGTTTTTTTATGAAGAGGTAATGTCGTGTTATCACCCAACGGTTAGACTGGTTAATAATTACAGGGTGAAATATTCATGATGAGCGATCGCGACTACACATTAATCATTGATAAAAGCGGTAGTATGTCTACCCCTGACCAAGTTGGCGGTAGAAGTAGATGGGAAATAGCCCAAGAATCTACTCTGGCTTTAGCCCGAAAGTGTGAACAATTTGACCCCGATGGCATTACAGTTTATGTATTTTCGGGCAGATTTAAACGCTACGACGATGTGACCTCAGCCAAAGTCGCACAGATATTTCTAGAAAATGACCCATCTGGAACCACAAATTTAGCCAGTGTACTCCAAGATGCCTTCAATAATTATTTTCAACGCAAAGCCGCCGGTAAAAGTAAGCCCAATGGCGAGACAATATTAGTAATTACTGATGGCGAACCCGATGACCGCCGGGCCGTATTTGAGGTGGTGATTCAAGCCACTCGCCAGATGGACAGGGATGAAGAATTGGGCGTTTCGCTTATTCAAGTAGGTTCTGATTCCCAAGCTACGAAGTTTCTTAAAGCTTTAGATGATCAGTTGCAAGGCGTTGGCGCTAAATTCGATATTTGTGATACGGTCACTTTAGATGACTTAGAAGATATGAGTCTCGCAGATGTCTTAATGAACGCGATTACTGACTAATTCGTTGAGTAAATGGAGAATTGAAATGCTAGAAAATCGAGACTATACCCTAATTATTGATAAAAGCGGTAGCATGGCCACCCCAGATCAAAAAGGTGGTAGAAGCAGATGGGTATCAGCCCAAGAATCTACTTTAGCCTTAGCTAGTAAATGCGATCAATTTGATCCAGATGGCATCACTGTTTATTTATTTTCTGGTAGATTTAAACGCTATGAGAATGTGACAGCCGGCAAAGTCGCACAAATTTTTCAAGAAAATGACCCTTCGGGATCTACAGATTTAGCTGGTGTGTTAAAACACGCAACTGATGATTATTTTCAACGCAAAAGTGCGGGTCAAATTAAGCCCAATGGGGAAATTATTTTAGTTGTGACTGACGGTGAACCAGATGATCGAAAAGCCGTAATGAAGGTCATTATTGAAGCTTCTCGCAAAATGGATCGGGATGAAGAATTAGGTATTTCTTTTATTCAAGTGGGTACAGATGCCCAAGCTACCCGCTTCTTAAAAGTCTTAGATGATGACCTGCAAAGTGCTGGAGCTAAATTTGATATTTGCGACACCATTACAATGGATGATATGGAAGATTTGAGTTTATCGGAAGTGTTATTGAATGCTATTACGGACTAGGGGCTAAGGGCTAGAATGTACCTAGTGTATTTGGGAACTACTATGTATGGATTCTCTTGATAAGCTGTTAGCTCAACTTAAAGCTGAATATGATGAAGATGAACCCACTTTACAACATTCACAGGTGGCTAAATCTTTTAGCACCCAAGAGTCTAAATCATCATCTTTAATAGACAACCTTTTAGCAGAAGTTAAAGCTGATTTTGCAGTCCAAGATGCAGCTGAAGAGTTAAAAAAACAGCAAGAACTAGAACAAGAAAAAATTCACCTAGCACAAATTAAAGCTCAACAACTAGAAACTTTAAAAGTTGAGGCAGTAACATGGTTAGAAAATTTAGATCCTTTCTCATCAGAAGGACTGTGGTTTGAAAGATTTGCTCAAGGTTATCCCTCGAAATTAGAGGCGGCTATTGAATATTTAAAAAGCAACTCATAAATTCAAAATATACTCAAATACACTACTCGTTAATTTGTGAAAAGTGTTCAACAGCCCAATTATGCATAGCATAAAGAATAGGTTTTAAACTTTCCCCCATAGGTGTTAGTGAATATTCTACCTTTGGGGGGATTTGTGCATACACTTCTCGATGTATAATTCTGTCTTCTTCCATTTCTCTTAGTTGCTGTGTGAGCATTTTTTGGGTAATTCCTGGCAAAGCTCGTTGTAATTCTCCAAAGCGTTTTACCCCAGCTATTAGTTCTCTGATAATTAAAACTTTCCAGCGTCCACCAATTACCTTCAGTGTGGTTTCAACTTCACAAGTGAGTCTGTTCTCGTGTTGTAATTCAGCTTTCATAGTTACTTTTGAGTAAGTATCTTACTTTGAAGTGTCTACTTTTCATATTAACTTTAATCGATTTAAATTATATTGAGTAACTTTTTTGCTCTTTGATTTTTATTGCTTTATTGCATAGCCATCAACGTAATTCTTTTGGAAAAATTTAATTATGGCAAATATCCTGCACATCGATACTAGTCCCCGTGGTGAACGCTCTATTTCACGTCAGCTTTCCTATGAACTGATCACATCTTGGAAAGATACTCATCTCAATGATACAGTCACATACCGAGATTTAGGTCATCATCCTGTACCTCATGTAGATGAATCCTGGATTGCTGCTGCTTTTACACCACCTGATAACCGCACACCCGAACTCACAGAAGCCATTAAGTTATCCGATAGCTTAATTGATGAATTTCTCGCGGCCGATCGCTACATCTTGGGCGTACCCATGTATAACTTTAGTATCCCCTCGAAGTTGAAAGCTTACATTGACCAAATTGTCCGTGTAGGGCGCACATTTGCAGTTACCGACAATGGCTATCAAGGTTTAGTAGATAGCAGCAAAAAGGTATTAGTTATTACTTCCCGTGGTGGTAGTTATCGCCCTGGAACACCTGAAGCAGCTTATGATTACCAAGAACCTTACCTCCGTGCAATTTTCGGGTATATGGGACTGACAGATGTTACCTTTATCCATGCTGATAATTTAAATGCGGGTGATGATTCCCGTGCAAAATCTCTAGCCGCAGCAAAAGAGGCGATCGCCCAAGCCGTGGCTAACTGGTAACGTTAAATATGGGGGTTTTCGCAACCCCTCTTATAAGATAAAACTCATTCACACATTTAACCCTATGGTTCAGTCTTCTAATAAACGTATGACCTTAGAGGAATTTCTTGCACTTCCTGAAGGTGATATTACATATGAATTTGTTAACGGTGAAGCTGTACCCAAATATAAAGACAATGAAATGTCTCCTAAATTTTTTCATTCTACGGTACAAAAATATTTACTGATTCTTCTAGACCAATATTTGAATAATCAAGGGCGTGTGGTGGTTGAATGGGCTGTTAAATTAAAACTGGATCATGAAGATTGGATGCCCATACCTGATTTAACTTATATTTCTTATAGCCGTCTTGCAGCTGATTGGTTACAAGATGAAGCTTGTCCTGTCGCACCAGAATTAGTAGTAGAAATTATTTCCCCTGGTCAAACATTTGGTGAAATGACTGAAAAAGCCACTGATTATCTTAAAGCTGGTGTTGATCGCGTTTGGGTAATTGACACAAAAGCTAAAACTATAACTATATTTGCATCATCTTCTGTTCCTATGACGTATCGAGGTCATCAAATAATTACTGATGATTTGCTACCAACATTAGAAATTACCCCCCACGCCATCTTTCAACGTGCTGGAATAAATACCTAAACTCCCACACCGAAAACGGTAATTGAGAAGAAATGATAATTATATTTGTAATGCTTTAAACCAGCGACTAACAACTGTATTAATGGTTTGTTTAATTTGATGTTGGCGATACCATTTTTGAAAAGCTATTTCATACTCTTCACCTTTAGTTTGAAAAGTATTCCAAACATCCAAACCTAATGTTAGTCCACAAAATAATAAAATATACAATGACCAAGTTAGACCGCCACCCGTAACCAAATCTAGCATGATTAAAAAACCATTGACGATCGCATAATTGCCAACGCGTTTTTTAAATCTGCTGATACGGTAAGTCTTAAATGCTTGCCGCTGCTGGATTTCGCTGCATTGCGATCGCCAGTCTTGTTCCGCCAGATTTAAAGAACTTGGTGATATATCCAACTCCGTAGCAATTTCCAACAGTTGCTCATAAGAAAATTCTTTATTTTGATCATCAGCTTGACGAGCGATCGCTAACTGGAGAATACGCTGCACATCCTCTTGACTATAAGAATGGAGGCTTTTAGGTTCTGTTGTCATAATTATTTTCTCTTAATGTGACCTTTACTAAGAACTTGTCACTGACCAACAATATTGACTGGTACTATCCCTAGACTAACAAATTTAGTCATTAGTCATTGGTTATTAGTCATTGCTAAAAACTTTCCCCAGTCCCTAGTCTTTACTCCCCACGCCCCAATCTCCATGACGCAAAGCGTAAATATCCTGGATAACTTGCACCCAACCATTAGAAACAGATTCGAGGATGCGATCGCCTTTTTCTTTAGTTGCGGTTGTAGCATCGCCAATGACACCACTTTTACTGATATCTTTTGTCACCCAAGACACAGGTAACTTCCCCTCTAAACTTAGTAAACTGCTTTGTGTTGGTTCCGGTGGATACTCAGCAACGGCTTGATCCATTTTTACCTGTTCCGGCAAAATCGCCAGCATAATACTAGTTTCCGCATCTCCCGCGTGCATTCCTTGGGCTGCTTCCTTGGGAGTTAATAATTCTTTAGTAATATTAGGCACACGCCAAGTAAACAGAGGAAACACCAAAAAGTCTTCATACTTAACGTGCAAATCTCGCGCCGCCATTTGCATCACCTGGGGTTGTCCACCGTGGGAGTTCATCAACACCAATTTTCTAAACCCAGCACGGTAAATACTTTCACCCATTTCCATAATGGTTGCTGTCAAAGTTTCCGTACTCAAAGTAATCGTTCCCGGAAAATGCCAATGCTCATTCGATTTACCATAATAAAGAGTAGGTAGAGCATAAGCGGGAATGCTAGCGTCCAACTTTTTCAGGGCCTCTCCCAAAACTCCTACACCAATGGCAGCATCGACAATCAGCGGCAAATGAGGGCCATGTTGTTCAATTGCCCCAACTGGTTGAATGATCACCACATTTTCCTTATTTGGCATAGCCTGGATATCAGTCCAAGTGAGGTAGGGAAAAAAGCGTTCTGGGGGAATAAAGCTGTGCATTTTACTACTGTCGCGTCATTTTTATGTTACCGGGAAATGGGGGGAAGAGGCAGGGGGGCAGGGAGCAGGGAGCAG
>NZ_CAWUDM010000106.1:0-18612 GCF_963920855.1 Nostoc sp. CCY0012
TTTAATTATTTTACATTGCTTAACATAGTTTGATTTTTTCTCGCCGACTTACTTAGTAAAATTGGGATCGACTTTCTTTAAATAATCCCGAAATATTTGATGTGCTGTTTTGTGGTCACCTTCGGGAGACATATTGCACAGCCACCAAAGAAAACTACTTTGATAGCATCTTGGCTGATCAGTGGCATTCTTACGGATGTTTTCACCGACTACAACAGAAATGGTAGATCGAATAATTTCAGTTGCACTTGACTTAATAAATCCTCAACATTTAAGAAACTGGTTTGCTAATTGCTGCTACTGTACCTCATAACAGCCGGAAACGCTGTAGTCAAGTTTATTCTCTAAGAATGCTCAAACTTTAAATAAAATCAGAAAAATTCCTTTTTTCCATACTTCTCATCTTAAGTTTTATCAATCTTAGTTTTTTTAGTATAGAGTTAGTAACTTTTTTAATCAGCTTATCCTGTAAAGATAGATTTGTAATTTCCCTTCTTTCACCGTCAAATTTGAGAATTTTTTCTTGCAAAGCAGTGGAAAGATTCTCAGCATTTTTGTGAATCAATAACTTGTAAGATATTTTATCTTTATAGACATCTTGGATATCATGATCAACATTCTCTTCAGGATAACCAGAAACATAATGGTATATTTCCATTGATGTCTTACAAGCAGCTAAACCCATTGCTATACCTTCACCATCAAAAATCCCATTAATTTCCAAATAATCTCTAATTTGCTGCCAAATCTTCATAAACTCTATTTCTTTACCATTATTTTTACGAATGATAAAAACACCTTCATATATAAATTTACATTGATCAATTAATATTTCCAATTCTTCGGCAATTTCCTTAACCAGCTTATGTGTTAATTCTTTCTTATTTGTTAAACTATTTTTGGAAGTTAGATGTTTTGTCAAGCTCCAACAGGTTTTTGCTGTTAAGCCAGGTTTCCAATTCCTGGACACTACTAAATTTTCTATTAATCTGCAATCAGCATCAAGAAAAATACAACAATCGAAGTCTTGAAAACAGCGTTCTATACAACAGAGTTTGTCATGAAATATACCTACTGATTGTACATTGTGTTTCACAGCGATTACATGTTTATTCTCACGAAAAAGCTTTGGTCTGTCTGTGAGAATTACAAAAAAAGTATTTGGAGATAACCTATAAATATCTTGCGCTAGCTGCTTTGCAAGTTGATTGTACTCATAACCAATAGCTAAAGTTGCGTAGCATATTTTTATTTGATTTTCAGTTTTTAACATCCAATATTTATCTCCATAAATTACCAAAATATCTATTCGAGTTAAGCAAAAGCTATAGGAATCCGATTTGGTTTTCCCAATACACCTATGGTAAGCTTTGCCGATTCTACATTACTTAAAATTTTTCACAGATCATTCATGATTTCCATAGGATCTAAGTAGAATGGTGTAAATAATTAAAGGTCTGTAGTGAGGACTTTAGTCCTCTAATAAGGAATGAAGTTCTTACTACGAAACAAATGCAATTTTCTTTTACATTACTTTACATAATTTGGTTTTTTCAAGTCGTTCTACTTAAGTTGTTAGGAGAAAGATCATGTTTACTTGGTCAATGTTTGAATACTGACATGGCAATGCTAGAAAATTTTGGGTAAAATTAGCAACGTCAGATATAACAGTTCAGTCGGGGAAAGCCACACCAGTCATGGGGTCACGAATATACAACCCTAGTGTGAGACTACGCATCACCTCATCCCAAACTGGTGTAAGTTGTTCTGCTTGATCTGCCCAATAATCAAATGTAATTAAGCATTGAACATTTGACCCCAAACCAACGCAAGTCCGCGAAAATGCTTCCCGTGGTTCTTCTTGAGTATCAATAAACTTAATCTCTGTCCAGACAATTTTAGCCGTTTGGCGCTTGACGGTAATAATCTCTCCCCTACCAATGACGTTGCGCTCGTCTTCATCCATAATTTTCTTCAAAGTGGATTTTAGCGGAAATAAGCTCCAGTCACGGGGTGGTAGAGGATTGAAAGATACTTCTAAGCAGCAATCATCTTTGGGCGGTTTTTGATCGCGGAACTTGAAAGATTTTTCTTGTGGCTCAAAAAACCAATTATGGGGAACATTGAAGCGAACAGCCCCGCGATTGGCTACAAAAATCTTGTAGCCTGATGGAGATTCCCAGCGATGGTCAGGCTTTAGTTCAAGCGTTTCTTTAATCCACTGAAGATTGCTTTTTTTACGCTTTGCCATAGTATTTTTACTAGTCTGCTGAAGATTGCGTAGGCGAACTTGTCGTAGACATTGCTTAGATTGTGTTGTAGGCGATCGCCCACTTTGTCAATGGTACCAAAAAATTGCTAGTAGGCTAGCTAGCCTGATGGCCAGTTCTGCGCTACGTTGATCGATTTTCTCTTGCTTTGTCTCTCCTATCCCACTAAATGTATTTTTTCAAAGACTTAATACGTTTTGTTGCTTACAGATGAGTGCAATATCGATTACTAGTGAAGTCGGTTTTTCGCAATGTTATAGTGCTAATTTTTCTGGGAAAGCTAAACTTAACTTTCTGTATTTCTCATTCCCACGGCTTCATGCAATATACCAGCCTCCCAAGGGCGCAGTTTTCGTTTCCGCAAAGTATCAAAACAACACATAATAATTTCGCTTTTTTTGGTTTTTTTATTTTGAAATTTTTAACCCATTTTTAGATAAGGTCTTTTATGTCTTTAGTTAACCTCAAAAAAATTTTTCATAAAAAAGAGTTACCTCCTCTTCTGGAAGAGTTAGTTTATCAACTAAAAATTGCCATTGATGTTGAACTGGCGGATGGTACACAACTCATAACCATTGGTAAGCAAACTGCCAACAAGCGATATCCAGTTGAGGTGTCAGGAGAAATTATTGGTTGGGTCATAGGAGAAGAAAAAGTCAGCTTAGTAGCAATGTTGCTTTCGTTGTTAGCAAAACAAGAAGCAGAGAAAAAAGAACTGGCAAAAGAATTACTGGAGCGATACCAAGAAATTGATTTGTTTGAAGATATCTCAACCCAACTGACGACAAGCTTGAATAAGCGACAGGTTGCCCAGATGGTACTTCAAGAAATGAGTCAATTAATTGAATCTTCTGCGGGAATGATTTTACTTTTTACTGGGGATACACCTGTATTTGAAGTCATAGCCGAATATGGACTATTGCTCGATCACAGTCAACCCCAATTAAGCAAGGGAATTATTGACAACATTATACAATCCGGTCGGGCAGAACTGATCAACGATGTGCCAGCCGATGCGCGATCGCAAGGACAGGAACAAGTCAGTGCTTTGATTTGCAATCCAACGTCACCCCATTTCTTTAAAGCTTTACGCCACCTTGTTGTCCTGGTTTTGTTGTCCTCATCCTAGCCAATAAATTTTGCTGAAAGCATTCTCTTGTTAATAGTCCCACTTACATCCACGAGTCAGGAAACCTCAATTATGCCTAGCCAACTTGAAGAATCAAGTCATCACCTCTTAGAACAATGTCCCATTGGTCTTGTGCTTTGCCAAATAGATGGGACACTGATTGATATCAACCCCGCCTTTGCTAACATTTTGGGGCGTACTATCCCGGAAACTCTCAACCTTAACTACTGGCAAATTACTTCTGAGAACTATATCGCCACTGAGCAAGCCATACTAGAAAATCTAGAACAAACTGGTAGCTCCGGGCCTTACGAAAAAGAATACATTCACAAAGACGGACACTTGGTTTCACTCAGAGTCTGGGGACAGATGATTGAAAAGGACGGGCAAAAACTGATCTGGTCGAGTGTAGAAGACATTAGCGACCTGAAAACAGCCCAACAGGAACACCAAAAAACTGCAAAAATCTTGAAACAGAGCGAAGCACGATACCGCTCTTTGGTGACAACTAATACACAGATTATTTGGGTCAGCACACCAGAAGGAATTTGCTTTGAACTTAAAGACTGGATTGCTTACACAGGTCAAAGCCTAGCTGAAGCTGAAAACGGAGGTTGGATTGATGCCGTTCATCCTGATGATCGTGGTTACACCGGAGAAGCTTGGGGTATTGCTGTAGCCAACCTCAGCCAATATCAAATTGAATACCGCATTCGGGGCAAAGATGGCAACTATCGCTACTTTTGGGTTTGGGGCGCTCCGGTGATCGAAGAAGATGGTAACGTCCGGGAGTGGATTGGTACTTGCACAGATATTCACGATCGCAAACTGGCAGAGGCTGAAAATCAACGGCTTCAGGAGCGATATTGCTCCTTAGTAACTGCCACTTCCCAAATTGTGTGGGCAACAACACCAGAAGGACTGGGAATTGGGAGTGAAATGCTGACTTGGATGGCTTATACAGGTCAAACAGAAGCAGAAGTTGAGGGTTGGGGCTGGTTAAATGCAGTTCATCCCGATGACCGGGCCCACTCAGTAGCCGTTGTGAACATAGCAATGACAAACCGAGATATCTATCAAACTGAATACCGTCTTCGGGGTAAGGATGGTACCTATCGCCATTTCTCGGTTTGTGGCGCTCCCGTTTTAGACGAAGATGGCAGCATTCGGGAATGGATTGGCACTTGTACCGACATTCACGATCGCAAGTTGGCAGAAGCGGAAAATCAACGGTTATTGGATATGTTAAATCATTCCAGTGATGCCATTATTGTGCGTGACATGGCGGACAAAATTTCTTACTGGAATCAAGGTGCAGAAAATCTCTACCGTTTTGCCCGTGAGCAAGTCAAAGACCAATGTATTCATCAATTTATCCAAAAAACCTTTCCCAAACCCAAAGCAGAAGTAGTAGCAGAGTTATTACAGCAAGGCAATTGGGAAGGAGAAGTGCAACACCTCACCTGTAATGGCAAACTGATCACAGTGCAAAGCCGTTGGACATTACAACGGGATTTCGACCGCCAGCCCTGCGCCATACTGGAAATTAATACTGATATTACTGCCCGCAAACAAGCTGAAATCGCTCTTAGACAATTAAATCAAGAACTGGAAGCCAGAGTTGTAGAACGAACGGCGGCACTACAAAATACCCTCGCAGAAGCCCAAGGATTAAATGCCATTTTAGATAACTTAGCGGATGGTTTGTTGGTAGTGGACACCACCGGACAAATTACCCATTTCAATCCTGCTTTTTTAGCCATGCACGCATTGACAGCCACCGCCCTCAATGGACACTACCAACAACTGCCTATATCTGGTTTAACAAATTTGATTGAACAAACTCAGTCCCATCCCCAAGAGGTATTTGCTGCCGAAATTAAATTGGCCAAAGAACACATTGGTCAGGCAGTAGCAACGGCCATTTTTAAGCAGACCTTAGCTCACGAACCTGCTGTATGCTTTGGTGCGGCGTTATTGGTTCGAGATGTGACAGCAGAAAAGGAAATTGACCAGATGAAAACTGATTTCATCTCCACAGTTTCCCATGAGTTGCGGACACCACTGACTTCGGTTCTCGGTTTTGCGTCCATTATTCAAGAAAAATTGCAAACCGATGTCTTCCCGATGCTGTCTGTGGAAGACCGCAAGTTGCAAAAAACCATCAAGCGTGTGGGTGACAATCTCAACATTATTGTCTCGGAAGCAGAACGGCTGACATCTTTAATTAACGATGTTTTAGACATTGCCAAAATGGAAGCTGGTAAGGTGGAATGGCAGATGCAACCCATCGATCCGGGTGAGTTATTGGATTGGGCCACCACTGCTACAGCAGGATTATTTGAAACTAATGGTTTAAGTCTAATCACTGATATTGAAGACAATCTGCCGCAAATAGTAGGCGATCGCAACCGTCTATTACAAGTCCTCATCAACCTGATTTCCAATGCTGTGAAATTTACCGAATACGGTTCTGTTACCTGCCGTGTTAAACAAGCAAATGACAGTATTTGCGTCAGCGTCATCGATACAGGTGTGGGCATTGCACCCGAAGACCAGCCGAAAGTATTTGAGAAATTCCGCCAAGTTGGTGATACCCTCACCGACAAACCCAAAGGCACAGGGTTAGGGCTACCTATCTGCAAACAAATCATCGATCATCACAGCGGGAGAATTTGGGTAGAAAGTGAAGCTGGTCAAGGCAGTACATTTTCATTCATTGTCCCCACTTACAAAAGTGACCATACCAGCAGCAAATTAAATCTGGATGCCCTAGTCAAACAACTAAAAGAACACGTTATCACCACAAACGCTGTACCAGACCAAAACCGCAAAACTATCTTAATTGTTGATGATGATATCAACATTCGAGAACTGCTGCGTCAACAACTAGAAAACGAAGGCTACAATGTTCGAGAAGCTAAAAATGGCATGAATGCAATTCAACAGATTAAAATAGCCCGTCCTGATTTAATTCTTCTGGATGTGATGATGCCTCAAATCAGCGGTTTTGATGTGGCAGCCGTCCTTAAAAATGATCCTCTGACAGCAGATATTCCTATCATCATCCTGTCAATTATTGAAAATAAAGAAAGAGGCTATCATATTGGCATTGATCGCTATCTCACCAAGCCCATCGACTCAGAGAAACTGATTAACGAAATTGGCTTACTACTTTCCCAAGGAACTTCTAGTAAAAAGGTCTTAGTTGTCGATAAAAATGCCTCAACTTTAAAAGTTATTTCTGATGTATTACAAACTCAAGGATATAACGTCATTGAAGCCTCTAATCCCCAAGAATGTATTCATAAAGCCCTTTCAACTAAACCTGACATGATCATTATCGATTCTATCTTCTCCCAAGAAACCGAACTGGTAAAAACCCTAAGGTTTGAAAAGGAGTTGGAGAATGTATTCTTCATCATGCTTTCAGATCATTGATTGCTTGGGGATTGGAAGGGGACAAGGGGACAAGAACAAAAATACTTCCCTTTCTCTCTCCTCCCTGCCTCTACGAATAGTTGGTAAATCAAATAGAAAGGATTGCTATATATGACTCAGAAGGTTCTGATTGTTGACGATGAACCCAACATCGTAATTTTAATGGAACAAGCCCTAGAAGCTTTGGAAGATGAGGGCGTTGAACTGCTCACAGCCAGAAACGGAGAAGAAGCACTCGAAACTATTAAAACTGAAAAACCAAATTTAGTTTTTCTTGATGTCATGATGCCTAAAATGAGTGGTTTAGAAGTCTGCCAAGTTGTTAAAAAAGACTTGCAAATGACTGATGTCTACATTGTGATGTTGACAGCTAAAGGACAAGAATTTGATAAACAAAAAGGAATTGATGTTGGTGCTGACCTCTATCTGACTAAACCATTTCGTCCCAAAGAAGTATTAGAGAAATCAAGACATGTCTTGGGTTTTTGAATGCATCATGGCAGTCTCTTAGCTCATTCTTGCCCAGCCAAGCGATTGTAGGTAACATGGTGTTTTTAATTATTTATAAATTATCAAAGTTAAATTCTGTATACGATGACGATCGCCTAAGGTTGATTGAGTAAGCAAGCTTGATTTATCCAATCCTAGCAATTTGCCCATAGGTCGTGCGATCGCCTCCAGCGCTGCGCTGAGTCTTTCAGACACGTTACGCGAACGCGCGATCGCCCTGTTAGATTTTCAATAGTAAAACATTGACATCTGTGACAAAATAGTTATGTTGTCCTACAGCTAATGTAATCGGCTAAAACCTATGGTTTCTACCATCAAACGCCGCTACAGTTTAGATGAATACCGTGCGATCGAAGAAAAAACCGAAGGACGCAACGAGTATCGAGATGGAGAAATTGTACCTATGCCTGGAGGAACGCTCAAACACAGTCGTATCAGTGGAAATATTTTCGCATTTCTCAAATTTCTGCTACGTGATACTCAATTTGAGCCAATTAATAGTGATTTGCGGCTATGGATTCCTGAACATCGGCGCGGAGTATATCCAGACGTGATGGTTTTTGAGGGTGAACCACAACTGAATGATCCTCGTTTAGATGAAGTATTGAATCCTATTTTGATTGTGGAAGTTTTATCCCCTTCCACCGCAGATTACGACCGACAAAGTAAATTTCGGATGTATCGTTCAATTTTGAGTTTTAGCGAATATCTATTAGTTGAGCAAGATGAACCTTTTATAGAACGCTACAGTAAAAAAGACCAAGGTTGGTTACTCAGTGATTTTAACAGCTTAGAGCAATCTATTTTCTTAGATTCAGTTGGGGTAGAATTACCACTTGGGGAAATTTATCGTGGTGTTGTGTTTGAGTAAAATAGCTGGTGTAATCAGGGGTGTGGGAAGAGCGATCGCACCATATAAACACTAATTTGTAACTTATGTCTGTAGTATTTAGTTACATAAGCATTAGCGTTGATAAACTGCTAAAAATTCATAGATAATAGCTATTAGGCTTGTGAGATTTACTAGCAACAGAAAGTATGGCTAGGTAACATTGTTAATTAACTAGAGGTAAAAATTGTGAATATCCAACTGAAAGCGGAATACGAGCAATTTATACAAACTCGAATTGCTACAGGTAAATATGAAAATGCTGAAGAGGTGATTGTTACAGCATTGAAACTGCTGGAGGAATGGGAGAAGGGTTATCAGGAATGGGAGGAAGAAACTAAGAAAAAACTAGAGGCTGGGCTGGCTTCTATCGAACGTGGAGACGTAGTAGATGGTGAAGTGGTAATAGCACAATTGGAGGAGAAATTACGCAAAGCGCGTGAGGCTCAATAATGATGGAATACTTGATTTCCAAGGAAGCCAGCCAAGATTTAGATGAAATTTTGGATTATTTTTTAGTTCGTAATATCAACGCTGGCGAAAGATTTATTCGAGAATTTAATAAGAAGTGCCAAAATATAGCTCAATTTCCAAATCTAGGGCGAAGTTACATCAAGTTTGACCCCAGACTGAGAGGTATACCATTGGATGGCTACATTATTTTTTATCGACTTTTTGAAGGCCGTGTTGTGATTGTGCGAGTAGTTAGTGGTTATCGAGACTTAGAATCTATATTTGCAGATGTGGACGATGAGTAGATTGTAAGCGTTAACACAAAGTTACAACTGATACCCGTATATATATCAACCGTGATCGCCTCCTGAAGATACTCATAATTAATTAGGTGCATTGCATACATATACAACACACCCTATTCAAGAGATGCGATCCGCATTTTACAAATATTCATCCTTTTATTATCTATATTAAATACCGAACTATTTTCAATATAGGAATCATATTTGATTTCTGAAAAAACTCTGTATACTCAGAAAATCTTCTTTCCTACTCCCTACTCCCTACTCCCCACTCCCAGCCTACGCAAATAATTTCAAGAATCAAGCCGGATTCCTATATATGTAGACAGAAAGTGATCGCTACTTTCTTTTTTATTCTAACCTTGATTAAAACGACTGCTCTTTTAAAAATACAAGACTTTATAGAATGCGTTGTGTTTTGCAACAACGCATTCTATAAAGTCTTGTGAGTGTATAGATGAAATATGATTTATCTAAAAATTAATTAGATATTGATTTAATCCTTTCAGAAGACAAATCTCCATTACCATTAACAGGGGTCACTGTCAATTCTGGTTTGACAGATGCTTTATTAGCTTCTACTATTTCAGTCATTGCCTCTATGAAATGAGACTGTGTAACCTGTTTTTGTTCTGTAGGCTTGTTTTCTTTCGCAGCAGAAACTACTGCCTTTAAAACTGCATTTTTGATATCTCTACCTGATACACTATCAAACTGAGATGCCAGTTCGGCGAAATCTACTGATTTATCTAAAGGAAGTTGCCGAGGAATTTGCACTTGCCAAATCTTACATCTTGCTTCTTTATCTGGTAAATCAAACTGGATTTTCCAGCGAATTCTACTGATAAAAGCTGGGTCATAGTTACGAATTAAATTAGTGGCAAATATTACGATTCCTTCGTATGATGAAAGTTGTAATATCATGACACTACGAGTTAAATTAACGGCTGTATCAGTAGACTGACTGACATTTTCTAGACGTTTACCCAAGAATGAATCAGCTTCATCAAAGAATAAAACAGCATTTTGACTAGTAGCAAACTCAAAAGCTTTAGCAATATTTTTAGGAGTTTCGCCAACATACTTGGATTCAAGTTGTTGGTAAGGGACTACTAAAATTCTCTTCTTGACTGCGTGAGCCAATGCTTCAGCAGTTAGTGTTTTTCCCGTCCCAGGCAGTCCAGATAAGTTAATGGAAAGAGCTTTATCTAATTTGTGTTTTTGGCCCATTCCCCAGTCTTTGTAAATTAAATCTTGATATTGCAGTTCACATATAGTTGATTCGATTTGATTTCTAGTTTTCTTTGGTAATATCACATCTTCAAGAGTATATTTTGGTTCTCTCAAATAAGGAGTAAAATCTATTGTTGATTCTGGTGATTTATTTAATTCATTTTCACTGTTATATGTTGGATGAGTATTATCTACATCGTTTGGATAAGTAATATTTTCGCCGGATGCTTGACGAAATTTAAGCTCTTTATTAAGTTTAGTATCGATTCGTGGCATTGCAAGTTCCCCTAATAAATTTTAAAAATCAGAGATTAAAGTTAAAGCTACACTATCAATCTATCTGGATAATTAAAGAATTAAACAGTAGATTTTGTTTCATTTTTCCATAAGTATCCAAAGGATCAAGTAAAGAACCCATAGTTTTAAAAAAAGGATTTTCTGCAACTATATCTGGTACTTCTGGAGGTGCTATAAACCCGGAAAATAAAGGAGTAAAAAGTTCATAAGCAATCCTTCGCCACTCTTCATATTCATTTCCTTTTAATCCATTGTCAAGAATGCAAATTTGTTTTAACTTTGACGCTGACACATTTGAGGGTATCACTAAGTCACGCTCATCAATTTCAGGGATATCATACCCTCTATCCTTATTTGTAACTTCAGTATCATAAAGCCATATTAGAAGCTTTTCAAAATTACAATTTCTGATACTACGACTTTGACGAAATATTTTTCTAACTATTAAATTATCAAAAAAACTTTGCGTCTTGGAAGTTATAACTATTTTGTCGTTTTTATTTCTTTGTCCAGGTAAACCAAATACTTCGATTATTTTCAAACTTCCATCTGGCTCAGAAGAACGAAAACCAACGGCTGTATAAATATTCTCAGAATAGCGTGGCATAGATAATCCTGTTTAGATGTGAATGGTTAATAATTATCCAACAATTTCCATCAAGATTCCCAATTTTCTAAAACCACTACTCTAGCTTCAGATCGCTGAGTAGGTAAAGGAGAATGTTGAGGTGCTTGCCTAACACTAAAAACTTGTGAGGGTTCACTGTTATAGTATCTAGGGTCCCAAACCTCCATTAAAGTCTCACCTGCTATTTCTCCTGCTATAAATATTGCATATAAGACAACACCTACACCAAATGCTGCAATTAAAACACTAGCAATTGCTGCATACCATATTTCTTGGAGCGTATATACCAAAGCTTCTAAAAAAGCAGCAACTACTTCTCCTAGCCATGAAATCAACTGATCTAGCAAGCTGCCCAACCATGAAAATAAACCCATTTTTAAAATACCTCAAATACGATGTAAAGTTATAAAATTAGTGTGGTTACAACTGGATTCTGAACTGTAGGTAGTTGTACTTCAGCTTGTTGCTTATTATCCAAAGCCGTTACAGAAATAACAACTGGATCTTTATGTTGCTGATACGGATCTACGATCTCAATAAAGACATCTAATCCATCTCGGAAAATTCCAATCAACCACTCACTTCGGTAACCAAATTCTTGTCTAAGATATGATTCAATCTCTGACCAGTTGTTATCTAAGAACTGAGCTAACAGAGCCAAGCAATATTTGGTGGCTTCTGTTAAATATCCAAAAATTTCTTGCGATGCTATGACAAGACTTTCCCATAACCCAGCAAAATGCCTGGATAAAGCTTCAACTACAGCTTCAAAAGCATAACCCACAGATGCTCCGACAACAAATGCAACTGCGACTTGCAATAGAATATCCCACATATATTTCGATTTAGTTGATTTTAAAACATACTGGTTTTGTAATTTTTTTGCTTATGCTTACTTCTTACTTTAGTATGTTACATCTAGGTCAATAAACATAAAAGCGGAAAATGACGGATTGCCACAAAAAATACCAAAAAAGCGGAAACTGACGGAATATATGGCTAAAATTTGCTACAATGCGTTGTGACATTTGAAATTACTAAATATGCAAGTTCACGAACTATTACAATTTGTGGATGACGCTGTTTATCATAAGACAGGTAAGCATCTTAATGACTTGCAGCGTGGAGTGATTGAGGGAACCCTAAAGTATCAAACTTATTCGGACATAGCAGACGCTTTTCACTGTAGTCCTGGTCATGCTAAGGATGTAGGTTATGAACTTTTAAAATTGTTATCTGATATTTTTGATGAGCCAGTTGATAAAGGTAATCTTAAATCAGTTTTAGACCGTCACAGTAATATCAATCTTTCTCTGGCGGATAATACAATTAACAGTAAGATAATTGGCTGCATAACGGTTAGTCATAAACAAACAAAAACTCAAGCAAATAAAACTAATTCTAATATTTCCAGCTTCTCAAAGGATAGCAAAGATATAGTTCATGCTAAAAAGGTTGAAAAATTACGGCAGTTTGGTTTAAATGATGAGCAAATTGCAGAAGCTTTAGAGTTACCCTTGGAGATTATTCAGGAAGTAACTTAGAAAAGTCTAAGTAAGTCGGCACAAATAAACCTAACTATGTAACAGAATGTAAAATACCCTAAGACCCTTGTGATTGCTTCATTCCACTTCGTTCTACTCGCAATGATATACATTGAAATTTCCACGCCGACTTACTTACCCCGCTTCTGTCACTCTCCGAAAACAAAAATTAAAGCCAACTTTTAAAACTCTGACTGGGATTAGGTTTGTGGCTTTATTTTCTAACATGATATATATAATCATTGATTTAGACTGAAACTCTTGTCTGGTAAGGATTACATCTTTTTATCTAGGGAAAGTGACAGAAGAGGGTTACATAGAAATAATTGAATTAGCTACCTCTTATAAACTAACTCCATTTTCAACTTCTCAATCTCCATTTTCAATCTTTCATTCTCCATCCTCAATCTCCCATTCTCCTCCCTCATCACCTCGACTTCATTCCGTTTACTCAAAGCTTGATTAATCGCCAACTTCCGCATATCCAGCGAGAACCAACGCTGATAAGTTTGCGTATGTACTTGCACACTATGCCCCAAATTATCCGCCGCTGCTTTAATTGGTATGCCTAGAATATGCGCCCGAATTGCCCAAGCGTGACGTAAATCATAAGGCTTAAAATCTAAACCAATTTTACGAAACCACCAACTAACTCGTTGAGTTAATGCCGTTATTTCTGCATGATTAGTATTATCTTTTTTGCTAATAGCCTCTGCCAACATCTCTAAATATTTAGGATTCCTTAAATCAAATTCCTCAATCCATTGTTTATGTAACGGTAATGCTTGTCTTTCGCCAGTTTTACAATCTTTATGAACTTTCCATGTTAAATCTGCATTCTCTGGACTTAACCACCAATCAATATCAGGATGAATAAATAATTCCCGTGGACGTAAACCAAAAACTGCTAACATTCCATAAGTCCACCGCCAAAGTTGCCAGCTATCTTTAACGTTTTGATTAACTTGATTGCCTCTATTATTCAAATATTCTTCAAAATTGATAATTCCTGTTGCTATTTCTGCATCAGTTGGTATATTCCGGGAGTTATTTTCCGGCATTTTAGAATATTGAGATAAATCAATATCAATTTTGAATGCTATGCAGAATGCAGATATGGCTCTACTTGCATTATATCTTGCCCATTCTTTATCAATTTTCTCAATTGCACTGATTAAATTTTCCGGCGTTGCTAAGTCTTGAGAATTAGTAAATCTTTTAGTGCGAGAAAAATAATAAAAAAAAGTATGTTCGCTTTTGGTAGTACGTTTGTGAGTTTTAAAATACTCCTCTTCAAATTTTTCTAGTAATTCACCTATAGTCTGAAACTCTTTTTTAATTGCTTCATTGCCTAAATATTTATCGTTCCATTCAAAGGTTTTTCTTGCAATTAACTTTCCTAACTCATAGGCTTCTTCCTCCGCTGTCTTCAGTCCATCTAAGTTGGCGGGAATATTCAAACTGAGATTGTATTGCTTTCTCCCAGTACCTTTGGTGTCCTTGTCTCCTGGTTTAATTGGTAGAGTCGCGCGTAATTGCAGACTTCCATTTGATTCTCTAATGGTTACCTTAGCCTTTGCAGACTTCAAACGCAGATTTACTTTCTCTAATTCTACTAGTACTTTTGTTCTCATGTGTTCTTTTTGCTGATGTGCTTGCAGACTTGAACCCAGAAAACTGCCGTCGGTAGATGAGAATGGCTCTAAGTCTGCAAAGGCTTGTTGATATTTGTCTTGACCCTGATTATGCATTGCTATGATTTAGCCTATATTTAGCCTAAAAATAAATGTGTTAACAGTGAACAATGTTTATAACAGACATTGCTTAATACAAACATTAGGCTGATTAAAAGCATTAAACCATAAAAAGAACTACTCCGGCCCTTATCACGGTTATGATGGCTTCGCTATCTTCGCTCGTGACATGGATTTGGCACTCAACAGCCCAACCTGGGGATTAATTGGCGCTCCCTGGAGCAAAAAAGCTGAAGCTAAAGCTAAAGCCAAAGCTACCGCCTAGAGAAATGGAAAAGGGATAAGTAGGGACAGCCTGGGGTATTAGCCCCAGGGGGGAGTTGGGAATTCAAGGTTCAAAATTCAAAAGTTAAGAGTTTATTTTGATTTTTGCATTCTGAATTTTGAGTGACATTCCCACTCCCTCCCCACACCCCACCGCAAATTAGTAACGAACGACTTCAGTAAGCTTGGAGATCTAGAAATGCCTCAAAATCCAGAAAATATTCAAGACCACGTTGAGTTATTCCACCAACCGGAATATCAACAACTATTCCAAAACAAGAAGGAATTTGAAAACGGTCACGACCCCGCAGAAGTTACACGGGTTGCCGAATGGACAAAAGGTTGGGAATATCGTGAAAAGAACTTTGCTCGTGAGGCATTGACCGTTAACCCTGCAAAGGGTTGTCAACCTTTAGGTGCAATCTTTGCTGCTGTGGGTTTTGAAGGCACAATGCCTTTCGTCCAAGGTTCTCAAGGTTGCGTTGCTTACTTCCGTACCCACTTAACCCGTCACTACAAAGAGCCATTCTCTGGTGTGTCTTCTTCAATGACTGAAGATGCAGCCGTGTTTGGTGGTTTGCAAAACATGATTGACGGTTTGGCGAACTCTTACCAACTGTACAAGCCCAAGATGATTGCTGTCTGCACCACTTGTATGGCAGAAGTAATTGGTGATGACTTGCAGTCATTCATCAACAACGCCAAAGATGCTGGTTCAGTTCCTAAAGAATTTCCAGTACCTTACGCTCACACACCTAGCTTTGTTGGTTCCCACATCACTGGTTACGACAACATGATGAAGGGTATTCTTTCTAACCTGACAGCAGGGAAGAAGAAAGAAACCAGCAATGGCAAAATCAACTTCATCCCAGGTTTTGATACCTATGTAGGAAACAACCGGGAAATCAAGCGCATTTCTTCCTTGTTCGGCTTTGACTACACCATTCTCGCTGACAACAGTGACTATTTAGATTCACCCAACACAGGTGAATTTGATATGTACCCAGGTGGTACAAAGCTAGAAGATGCAGCAGATTCCATTAATGGTAAAGCTACAATTGCTCTGCAAGCATATTCCACCACCAAAACCCGTGAGTACATTGAAAAAGAGTGGAAGCAACCCACTTCAGTTTCTCGTCCTTGGGGTATCAAGGGTACTGATGAGTTCTTGATGAAACTCAGCGAACTAACTGGTCAGCCCATTCCCGAAGAACTAGAAATTGAACGCGGTCGTGCAGTTGATGCCATGACTGACTCTCATTCATGGGTTCACGGTAAGCGCTTTGCTATCTTTGGTGAGCCAGATTTAGTGATCAGCGTAGTTGGCTTTATGTTGGAAATGGGTGCTGAACCTGTGCATATCCTAGTCAACAACACCAACGAAGTATTTGAAAAAGAACTCCAAGCTTTACTAGATTCTAGTCCTTTTGGTCAGAATGCAACCATCTGGGGCGGTAAAGACCTATGGCACATGAGAAGCTTGTTGTTCACCGAACCCGTAGACTTGCTTATCGGTAACTCCTACGGTAAGTACCTATGGCGCGACTGTAAAGTTCCCTTCGTCAGAATTGGTTATCCCATCATGGATCGCCACCACTTACACCGCTACAGCACCATCGGCTACCAAGGTGTAATCAACTTGCTCAACTGGATTGTTAATACAATCTTTGAGGAAATCGACCGCAACACCAATATTCCCTCTAAGACCGATATTTCTTACGACTTGATTCGTTAAGAATTGCAGCGTGCTAATCAAGGGTAAGGAGGGGGAGTAAGGGCTAGAGAATAGGGGCTAGAGGCTAGAAAAGAATTTCTTTCATGCCTCTTGCCTTCTGCCCAATCCCCAACTTACCTTTTTTCTTTTAAACATTTATCTGAGGTATCTACGATGGAAAGTATCAATCACACTCACTCTCATCACAACTACCATCCACCCAACTATAAAAAACCGGGTTGGTTTCACAATCTTCTCAACCCTTTACGTAGTTTGGTAGATGGAATACAAGTTAAAAATTCTCGTCTCGCTCATCTAATTTGCCAAGTAATTCCTTGCTGTTGTCCTTTTGAGCGAAATATTAGTTTATTTGGCCGAACTGTGCATATTCCTGCTTTGTGCAAACTCAATCCTTTATATGATGAGTTTGTGGGAATGCGTTTTCGTGCTTTATCTTATCTTGCTGATGAATGTGGAGAGGATATCACGAAGTATATTTGCTAGGCAATGGTCTTGAGTCATTAATGCTCTTGCAAAAGTCAATTTTATGAAAACTAATCCACAGATGGACACAGATAGAAACTCATGAATTATCTGATTTCCATGTGGTAAAGAGAGGATTTTTGCAGGAAGTCTATTACTTAGTGAATAGACGGAGAACTAAATAATTAACACGTCGATCCAGCAAGAGAAGAGAGATGAAAAGTACCCAAGGCAAAATTAACGAGCTGCTGAATGAGCCAGGATGTGAACACAATCAGCACAAACAAGGTGAGAAGAAGAATAAGTCTTGCACTCAACAAGCCCAACCTGGCGCTGCTCAAGGTGGTTGTGCTTTTGATGGTGCAATGATTGCCCTTGTCCCAATTACTGATGCGGCTCATTTAGTTCACGGGCCGATCGCCTGTGCTGGTAATTCTTGGGGTAGTCGTGGTAGTCTCTCGTCTGGGCCTCTACTCTACAAGACGGGCTTCACTACCGATTTAACGGAAAATGATGTGATTTTCGGTGGTGAAAAGAAGCTCTATAAGGCAATTCTAGAGGTTAAGGAACGCTATAATCCCGCCGCAGTTTTTGTCTACGCTACTTGTGTGACGGCTTTGATTGGTGATGATATGGAAGCTGTCTGTAAGGCTGCGGCCCAGAAAATTGGGACTCCGGTGATCCCGGTAATTGCTCCGGGATTCATAGGGAGTAAGAATCTGGGTAATCGTTTCGGTGGTGAAGCGTTGCTGGAATATGTAGTTGGTACAGCAGAACCGGCAGAAACTACGCCTTATGATATTAACTTAATCGGTGAGTACAACATCGCCGGGGAAATGTGGGGAGTCACACCACTGCTAGAGAAATTAGGTATTCGCGTATTATCCAAAATAACGGGCGATGCTCGCTATGACGAAGTTCGTTATGCTCATCGTGCCAAGCTCAATGTCATGATCTGCTCTAGAGCGTTGCTGAATATGGCAAGAAAGATGGAGGAACGCTACAACATTCCTTTCATTGAAGAATCTTTCTATGGCATCGATGATATGAATCGTTGTCTGCGAAATATTGCCGCCAAATTGGGTGATGCTGATTTGCAAGAGCGCACAGAAAAGTTGATTGCGGAAGAAACAGCTGCCTTAGATTTGGCACTAGCTCCTTATCGCGCTCGCCTCAAAGGGAAACGGGTTGTGTTGTATACAGGTGGTGTTAAGAGTTGGTCAATTATCTCAGCAGCTAAGGACTTGGGGATAGAAGTTGTTGCTACCAGTACGAGAAAAAGCACTGAGGAAGACAAAGCCCGGATCAAGAAGTTAATCGGCAACGATGGCATCATGATGGAGAAGGGTAACGCCCAGGAATTGCTGAAACTGGTAAAAGAA
Source organism: Nostoc sp. CCY0012 (assembly GCF_963920855.1). NCBI lineage: Bacteria > Bacillati > Cyanobacteriota > Cyanophyceae > Nostocales > Nostocaceae > Nostoc > Nostoc sp. CCY0012. The sequence goes on from NZ_CAWUDM010000106.1 coordinate 18,297, forward strand.
ACTGGCGCTGATATGTTGATTGCCGGTGGTCGTAACCAATACACCGCTTTGAAAGCGCGGATTCCTTTCCTGGATATCAACCAAGAACGTCACCATCCCTATGCAGGATATGTGGGCATGATCGAGATGGCACGGGAATTGTACGAAGCTCTCTATAGCCCGATTTGGGAACAAATACGCAAACCCGCTCCTTGGGAAGAATTGGAATTATGAGGATAAGGGGATAGGGAGACAAGGGGACAAGGGGACAAGGGGACAAGGAGACAAAGGGACAAGGGGACAAGGGGACAAGGGGACAAGGGGACAAGGGGACAAG
>NZ_CAWUDM010000107.1:0-18325 GCF_963920855.1 Nostoc sp. CCY0012
CCCTGCCCCCTACCCCCCTACCTCCTCATCCCAGTCCCCAATCATTCTAATAAAGAATCATGAAAGGATTAAAAGGAAAAAACGCTTTAATTACAGGTGCAACCTCAGGTATTGGCCAGGCGATCGCTATCAAGTTGGCCCAAGAAGGTTGTAATATCGCTATTAACTACCGTAGCAGCCCTGAACCTGGTGAAGAAACTGAAGAAATGGCTTTGAAAAAGGCCTGTGGAGATATAGATAATTGTGGTGTCAAGTCGCTGTTGGTAAAAGGCGATGTCTCCCAAGAGTCAGATATTGTGGATATGGTCAACAATGTAGTTGATACATTTGGTAGTTTAGATATTTTGATTAACAATGCAGGGATTCAAACAGAATGCCCATCTCATGAAGTAACTACCGCAGACTTCGATAAGGTGCTGAATGTTAATCTCCGGGGTGCTTTTATTTGCGCCCGTGAAACTATTAAACACCTCCTATCCCAAAATATTCCAGGGACAATCATCAATATCTCCAGTGTCCACGAAATTATTCCCAGACCAAGTTATCTCAGCTATTCTATTAGCAAAGGCGGGATGGAAAACCTCACCAAAACCCTAGCATTAGAATACGCCAAACAAAATATCCGCGTAAATGGTGTAGCCCCTGGTGCTACAGTTACACCAATCAATGATGCTTGGATCAATGACCCAGAAAAAAAGGCTAGTGTAGAAAGTCATATTCCCATGAATCGTGCTGGCACTAGCGAGGAAATGGCAGCAGCTGTCGCTTTTTTAGCATCCGATGATGCCGCCTATATTACTGGTCAAACTTTATTTGTTGATGGTGGATTGACTTTGTATGCTGACTTCCGAGAAAATTGGTCAGCTTAAGTAACAGTTTTCAGCAGAGACAATGTTTAACTGCCTACACTGTGTCAATTTCAACTACACAGAAATACACAAAAGGAACTCAGAAAAGAAATAAAAATTCTATGTATATTGGCGGTAGCATTATCTTTTTACTGGTGTTCGTTTTAGTCCTTTTATACCTGCGGGGATCTTTCCGAGAAGACGTTGAGTATAAAATCATCAATGTTCCCAGCGTGGAAGATACTCGGTTTCCTTTGTTATTAGTCGGATTAACTAATGCTGTCACCACCAATGGACAATTAACCGGGTTTTGGGTGGGGCCAGATGATATTTATGCGGCTAGACTTGAGGCAATTCGTAATGCTAAACGCACGATTCGCTTTGAAACATATTACATGACCCCTGGTCGCCGTGCTGATGATTTTGCTACCGCTTTAATTGAACGTATCCAAGCAGGAGTAAAAGTACAAATTTTAGTAGATGACTATGGCACAAAAGCTATTAAAGATAAGTACTGGCAAAGATTAAGAAAAGCAGGTGTACAAGTCCAGTTTTTCCGAAAATTTAATTGGCGATCGCCTCTAGAATATAATTCTCGTACCCACCGCAAATTGTTATTGTTGGACAGTCAACAAGCAATGTTAGGTGGTGCAGGAGTTTCTGATCAATGGGATGGTGATCCTGATATTAGCGATGGACTCAGGCGAAGCGTAGCCCGTGGCGCTCCCTGGTTAGATATGGAAATTAGTTATTCTGGTGAAATTGCCAGTATTCTGGAAGGCCAGTTTATGCAGAATTGGGCTTATGTTGGCGGAACTGTAGATTTGGGACAAGACCTAATTCAGCCACAACCAGAATCAGGAACAACTCTGTATATTAAAGATAGTACTTCTCAGCTAAATGAATCAACAATGAGGATGCTGTTTCAAGTCAGCCTTCTGGCAGCTAGAGAGCGGATTTGGATTAGTAGCCCTTATTTTTTGCCCGATGTTAATACACGTAATATATTGATGAGAGCCAGAAAAAATGGCGTAGATGTGCGTATTTTAACAATGGGAAGAAAAAATGATAAACCCCTAACGTATTTTGCCTCCCGCGAATTATATGACAAGCTTCTACAAGTTGGAGTGCAAATTTGCGAATATCAACCTAGTATGAATCATGCCAAAGTCATTTTAATTGATAATCATTGGGTGAGTGCTGGTAGCGCAAATTTTGATCCACGCAGTTATATTCATAATGATGAATTAAACGTTTCCACTAACATACCGGAACTCATCAACAAAGTTGATAGCTTTTTTGAAAATGCGCTGATAAATAGCCGTTATATTACTCATTTACACTGGAAAAATCGTTCTGTTAGCGAACGAATTAAAGGGCGTTTAGGATTAATATTTAAACCTTTATTGTGACAGTATTTATGATGAAAAATGCATTCAAAAATATAATTTACTAATTCGCAACTTCCCACTTCCTACCTTAGATGTTAAATTCTGAATACTTAAACAATGGCTCCATCCACCAACAAATATTATCAACTAGATCCAGAAGCCTGGAAACTGCTAGAAGAATCCATATTCTATTACCAAGGAAAACCCGTTGGCACTGTAGCAGCCCATGATCCAGAATTAGACGCACTAAACTATGACCAATGCTTCTTCCGGGATTTTGTGTCTTCGGCTTTGGTGTTTCTCATGGAAGGAAAACCAGAAATTGTCCGCAATTTTTTAGTAGAAACCCTAAAAATGCAAAGCCATGAGAAATACATGGACTGCTTTGAACCAGGGGAAGGATTAATGCCTGCCAGTTTTAAAGTAGTGCATGATGGTGATGAAGAAGTTTTAGTTGCTGATTTTGGGGAACATGCGATCGCTCGTGTCCCGCCCATTGATTCTTGTATGTGGTGGCTAATTCTGTTGCGGGCTTACGAAAAAGCTACAGGTGATGTAGAACTGGCTCGTCAACCAGACTTTCAAGCCGGAATTAAGTTGATTTTGGATCTTTGTTTGGTGCATCGGTTTTCCATGTACCCCACCATGTTGGTTCCCGATGGCGCATTTATGATAGATCGGCGCATGGGAGTCTACGAACATCCACTAGAAATTCAAGTATTATTTTACGCCTCCATGATTGCCGCTAGAGAATTATTGCTCCCAGAAGGCAATGGCGAAGAATATATCAATAAGGTGAATAGCCGCTTGGGTGCTTTAAAGTATCACGTCCGCAATTATTACTGGATAGACTTTCAGCGATTAAGCGAAATTTATCGCTATAAAGGCGAAGAATTTGGCAAAGAAGTCGCCAACAAATTCAATATTTACGCAGAAGCTATTCCCCACTGGTTAACCGAATGGTTACCAGAAAATGGCGGATATTTAGCAGGTAATTTGGGCCCAGGACGCATGGACTTTCGTTTTTTTGCTCTGGGAAATCTCATGGCTATTTTGTCTTCGTTAGCCAGCGAAGCAGAATCTCAAAGCATCATGAATTTATTTGCTCATCGCTGGGAAGATTTAATCGGTCAAATGCCAGTGAAAATCTGCTATCCCGCCTTAGAAGGTGAAGAGTGGCGCATGATTACCGGATGTGACCCGAAAAATAGAGCTTGGTCATATCACAACGGCGGTAACTGGCCCGTCCTGCTATGGTTATTTGCCGCCGCCGCCGAAAAAACAGGTCGAGTAGAACTAGCTCAACAAGCGATCGCTGTGGCTAAACAGCGGTTGATTCAGGATAAATACCCAGAATATTACGATGGGAAAAATGGCCGTCTCATTGGCAAAGAAGCACGACTTTATCAAACTTGGAGTATTGCGGGATTGATAGCAGCAAAACAGTTTATTGATCATCCTGATCATTTAAAACTGATCACTTTTGATGAAATTAGTGATAGTCCAGGTTGTCGGCTGTAGATTGTCGGCTGATTCAACTCTTAAACTGGAAGTATTGTGCATTTAACCTGGTCTTCATAATCGTACTGTAAGCAGTAAATAACTGTCAGTACCCAGCTGCACCACCAGGAATCAATCGGAGTTAGACCAATGCACAGTCCACAAAAGACTCAGTTTACACAAGTTGCCATCGCCTTCACACTTGCGGCTGGATTAATTGCTGCGATCGCCTCGCCATCCACGGCGGGGACTTTTCGCGTTAATCCCTACCTACAGCGACCATCCACAGATGGCATGTCTTTTACTTGGTTTACGGAACAAGAGACGGCTGGTACCCTCACCATCACAGGGACTGATCTAAACAATCCCCTGATATTTACCAGTGTCCCTAATTTGCAGCCAGAACTTGCCTACACCACTGCCGAGAAAAACCAAAATATTTCTGGACTCACCCCAGGCTCTTGGTTACTGAGTGACAACAACTATAAACATACTGTGGATGTGCGGGGACTACAGGCGGGAACAACTTACGAATATACAGTCACCCAAGGGTCAAGCGTTTTTAATTCCAACTTTAAAACTGCTCCCAGTAAAGACGACTGGACTAGCATCCGTTTTATGGCCATGGCCGACAGCGAAACCGAGCCGGCTGGACGCTCTACCTACCGTGAATGGCAACCGGGCGCTTTAGCAGATAACTCGGCCATGCGCCCAGAACTGAGCGATAGTCAATGGGCTAACACCTTCGGTACAGCAGGTAGTGGTGGGTCACAAACCCTACGTTATGCGTTGACAGAAACCGAAGGTTACAAACACAACTTAGAAATAGTCAACAGCCGTCAACCAGACTTTTTAGTTATGCCCGGCGATTTAGTCCAAGGCGGTGGCTATCAACCTGGTTGGGATGAATTTTTTCGCCACAATGCCGGCGAATTTGACAGTGGACTTTCCCGCTATCCATTACTTCCCGCCTTGGGTAATTGGGAAAATTTTGGCGCACTCAATGGCGGTTATGGCACTGACCCTGATGGGCGTTTTGGCCCGAAGTTTGGCCGTGACAAGTATCATGTATATTTTGATGCCCCTGACAACGGGACACCAGAACATCAAGACAACTACTATCGCATCGACTATGGCCCCATTACCATCATCACCCTAGACAGTTCTAACGGTGAACCAAGCGATCGCCGGAGTAACTATGGTGGTGAAGAACAACCACCCAAAATCAGCGGGCGCGATTACACTGGCCCTGGTACCGATACCCAAGAAAACTACACCCGCGAACAGTATGAGGCGGCTGGCGGCACTGATCTGGCCGACTTTAACCCCGGTAGTCCGCAATGGAACTGGGCAGAAACACAATTAGAAGATGCCCGGAATCAAGGTCAAATCATCTTCGTACAGTTTCATCACGCACCCTACAGCAGTGGTGAACATGGACAACCAATGAACCATGAATTATCCACGGGTCAAGGTGGTACACCCATGCGCCAATATCAGAGTATGTTCGAGCAATACGGTGTTTTAGCTGTATTATCTGGGCATAGCGAAATGTTTGAGCGTAGCTTCGTGGATGAAAACGGCGACGGCATTGGTGTGTATTACTATGATGTCGGTGTCTCCGGTGACGGCTTACGTGGTGAAAAACGCGATGGTTCCAGCTTGAGTGACCCCCTGCTGAAATACAACAGTTTCAGCCAATGGACTGCGGACCAAAACGCAGGTGAATTTTGGCAGGAAATGGCAGGTGCTTTGCAATTAGTCGATGGCGGCAAACACTATGGTCATCTGGAAGTAAATGTGGAACGAGTTGGTGAAGGGGAAAGCGGTTACGCCAAGATTACACTGTCGCCAGTATATAGTTTTCCCATCCTCGATTCAAACTACAATCTGGTACGTACCGAGCGCCGTGTTTATGGTGATGAGATCACCCTACTAGCTGGTTTCGATGGGCAAATCGTCAAACCAGTTCCAGAACACAGATCTATTCTTGGGTTGTTGGCATGGGGATTTTGTACAGCCGCCATCAAATTTGCCAAAAGCAGTAAAACAAAGCCTGTTGTTTAAACCAGTTTGATAAATTTTTTACCCCAACCTTACAAGGGAAAGGTTAGGTTCATCGAACCTACATTTTATTAATGCCACTGTGTTCTGAGGAATTTTCCCTAATACCGCAGTGGCATTCGCTTTTATTTCCATATAAACTTATACAATTTTTGCCAACACTGAAGATCACAGAGAAATTACAGAACCCAGATTCCCAAAGGAATTTTCCCTCAAAAATCGTAAATTTCATATCCAAAATGATCTACGCTTATTGAAAAAATATCCAAATAAAGACTATTATTCTCAATAAGCACTGATAGTTAAAGACTAATTGCGACTATGTATACTACGACTTCATTAAAAGCAGAACTAAATGCCAAAGGATGGAGACTAACTCCACAGAGGGAAATCATTTTGCAAGTGTTTCAGAATCTCTCTCGGGGTAAACATTTGAGTGCGGAAGATGTCTTCGATTTGCTGAATAAGCGTGGCGAGAATATTAGTTTATCTACCATTTATCGCACTCTCAAGTTAATGACACGTATGGGTATTCTCAGAGAGTTAGAGTTAGCAGAAATACATAAGCACTACGAATTAAATACGGCTTCTCCTCACCACCACCATCATATGGTTTGCGCCCAATGTAATATGACCATTGAATTTGAAAACAATTCCATCCTCAAGCAAGCATCAAAACAGGTAGAAAAATCGGGGTTGGAATTAATCGACTGTCAATTAACAATTTATACTATCTGTCCGGAGGCGGTACGCCGGGGATGGCCGGCAATTATGCCTAGTGATTGGCAATGTTCTGGGGCAATTCGTGCCAATCAATCCTCACAGACAGATGAATGAGGACTAGGGACTGTTTTGGTGTAGTCTTCCTGGGTTGGCTATTGCTAAAAGCTACCCTTTAACACCACTACCAGTTTCTGTGGGGACAATGTAGCGCTGTAAAAATAAAAATAATAACAGTACTGGGGCAATAGAAATTATCGAGCCAGCCGCTACTAAACGCCAATCGAGAGAAAATGTACCTGCTAATTTTGCTACTCCCAAAGGTAGGGTATATAAGCTTTCATCTTGGATGACAATTAAAGGCCAAAGAAAGTCACTCCAAGCACCAATGAAGACGAAAATAGCTAAGGTTACCAATGCCGGGCGAATTGCTGGTATCATCACAAACCACCATAAACCTAACTCAGAACTACCATCCATGCGGGCGGCTTCTTCTAATTCTTTGGGTACACCCATAAAAGCTTGCCGCAGTAAAAAGATGCCGAAAGCAGAGGCTAAACTGGGAAAAATGATACCAAGATAAGTGTTTCGCAACCCTAGCTGGACTGTCAAAATATACAAGGGAATCATCACGATTTGAAACGGAATCATAATCGTGGCGACGATGGCCATAAAAATCGAGTCTCGTCCGACAAATGACAATCTGGCTAAGGGGTAAGCCGCTAAAGCACAAAAGAATAAATTTAAGCCTACTGTCAATATTGCTACTAAGGTACTGTTATATAAATACTGGGCAAAAGGTAGAGATTGCCAAACCCGCACAAAGTTATTCAGTGTGGGTTCACTAGGTAATAACTGCGGCGGTGACTGTAAAATATTTTCTGTGGGCGATTTTAAGGCTGTACTGATGAGCCACAGCAAAGGAAACAATGTCAACAAGGCGATCGCAGCTAATAAGGCGTAGATGAAGATAGTTTTTAGCCGGGAATTTCGCATTTTCGTTAAATCTTTTTCTGAGCTAGGACTGGTAAGGTAATGATAAACCCTGTAGCTGCAATCGGTGTGGAGTTAACGGCAATTTTTTAAATGCCGGGGTTGACTGACCTTAAAATTAGACAAGCAACCTTCCAGATAAGGACAGTCTTCACACTTCATTTCTTTCCCTGGATTGGCACAGCCACAGGGAGGATTGATGAAACATTCAGCAGGTTCACGGGGAGTATAATACTTTTTAAGTATCAAATTTAAAGCTGCTTCTTGTAGACAAAAAATGATATCTTGAACCATAAAAATATTTAAAATAAATTGGTTATCAAATGGTTAATAATTAGCTGATATATGTAAAAAATCAGAAATTAACAATTAATATAAATTACCTAAAAATCCCTATATTTTTAATATATATGGCAAGATTTAAACGACAGACCAGCGATTCCAGGCTGAAATTTTATCTTCTACTATAAATTCTCTTTTTTCAGAGTTTGCACTTTCGGCTACTAAAACTTTCAAAGTTACAATCTGTATATTGTTAATAACTTTATGTCCGTAACCAATAACTTTGCCTAAATGCCCTGTTTGTTGATTTAGTACGTAGTCACCAATGGTGAATATCATGGCATTATCAAAACAAATTGGTAAATATATACATAATTATTTGTATGTTTTCATTCTCTATAAGCTAATCAAGAAAAACCTCACACTTGGACTATGTTTTCTTTCTATCTTAAGTAATATTTTTTATTAAATAATTTTATTACTTTGGATATAGATTAATCCGGTTTGATTTAAGAAAAATCTCAGTTCAGTATAAAATGATGCAAAAAAATTGTAGGTTGGGTTAAGCGCAGCGCAACCCAACATTGATCTGAGAAACTCAACAGGGATATTGGTGTTGAGTTTCCTTGCGTCAACCCAACCGTGGTCATAATAGACCGCTTCGTAGCAAGGGTGTCGGATAAAAATGTTTGTGCAAAAGTGGGATTCTCACAAAAATCAAATATGAGCCTTATATACAGCGTTTTGCAAATAAATGAAGTACAGACTTACATATTGTAGGGTAGGCAGCATATGGCTACGCCACGCAAGCTATCGACTGAGCGCTCACGCCGAAGTCTTGCCTGCCATTATGTAACTCATCGACACCAAATATGCTGTATTTAGTTAAATTAACTAATTCCAAATACTGACTCGACAGTTGATTTAAGGGAATCCCTTGCATCCTTGAAACCTTGAGCAATGGGATGTTTTGCCTGTAAAAATACCCGCGCACAATTGCGTCCTGGCATTCCGGAAATCGAACCGCCTGGATGTGTCCCCGCACCAGTCAAAAATAGATTTTCAATTGGTGTTTTGTAATTAGCTAGTTCTGGTAAAGGACGGAAAAATACCATTTGATCTAATGTCATATCAACGTGGTAATAGTTTCCTTTGTATGCGCCTAATCTTTCTCCCAATTCGGCGGGACTTTCTACACGACGGGCAATAGTTGCTGTTTTTACATTCGGGGAGTAATCTGCTAATTTATCAATCACCCTGTCTGCAACTTTGTTTTTTAATTCATCTGTCCAACCCGTACCTTTTAAACCTGTGCCTTCTGCACCCGCTATTTGATAAGGAGCAAAAAACTCAATCCATACAGTATGTTTTCCTGGGGGGGCTAAACTTGGATCAAGGGCGCTAGGTATGACCACATACATTGATGGGTCTGAATCGGGAATTTCACCCAAAGTACATTTACTATGGGCCTGTTCAACGTGAAGAACAGAATCGGCAATCAAGATAGACCCAGTAAGATATTCATCTTTGTGTTCGTGGTGTGGAAAATGCAGCGGTTCATCTAATGCTAAATCTATCTTGAGAATAGTTTCATTATTATTAACAATGCGGCGTTCTAATCTTTCCCATAAATCTGGGTCTGCTGCATCGACATCACTTTTATCAGTCATTTGCAAAAATAACCGCTTGGCATCGATATTAGAAATTACACCGTATTTAGCACGATATTCGTGACCACCAGCCACTCTTACACCTGCTGCTTTGCCATCATCAATTAAGACCTTTTCTACATGCTGATCTGTGAGAATTACGCCACCTTTACTTGTGACCAAATTCACTAAGGCTTGTACCAGTGCGCCAGTTCCACCGCGGGGTCTGGCCATACCAGGGTTATGACGCATGGCCATCATAATTGCACCAATGGCGATGGTTTTTTGCGACGGTGGCGCACCGAGTTCTGCTGCTAGCCTTGCTAGTGGTGCTTTGAGAAATTCTGAATCGAACCACTCGTTCAGTAAATCTTCAGAGCTGGTCAGCATATTACGCACAAAGTCGAGGGTTTTATTCGGTGAACCAATGACTGAGTATAAATCTTTCAGTTTTTTAACATCATAATTGCCAAAAATATCTATAATTGACTTTGGTGGTGCATTAAACATGGGAATCATCGCACCCAAAGCTCGTTGCCAATAGTCTGTAAATTCTGCATATTTTTTAGCATCTCTTTCACTGTAACGGGCAATTTCTGCACAAGTTTTTTCCAGTGATTGATGTGCTAAGAAATATTTGCCGTCAGGATGAGGACAAAAAACAACTGGGTCACAGTACAAGTATTCTAAACCGTATTTTTCCAGTTCTAATTCTTCAACAACTGGCCCTAAATGAATAAATTCGTGATCAATGGCACACAAATTAAATTTAAATCCTGGTGCAGTTTCTGGTAAGCATTCTTCAGTAGTGGCAGCACCTCCGGGAACTGAACGTTTTTCTAATAACAGGACACTATACCCAGCTTTTAGCAAATAAGCGGCGCAAACTAAACCGTTATGTCCTGCTCCAATAATGACAACATCGTACTCTTGCATGTTTTTAATTTCTAATAAATAGATTATTTAATACTATTGTAAGGGTGAAATTAATATTATTATAAGCTTTACCAGTTATTTAATATTATTGATAATTTCAATCTGTGATTCCGATATTTGCTTGACGTTAGCTTCTATTAAAAGTATCACACTTGCGTCTATAACTTGCATATCAATGATTCTAAATGCTATATCTTCCCACTTGAAATACGGTAAATTTTCTAGTTCTTGGATTTTTTGGATGAATGCTAAAATTAGTTCTACAGAAATCCCTTTGCCTTCAGTGCAGGTGACACTTTCTAGCATTATAGGTTGAGAATTAGTCCTGGGGTGAAGAATTACTGTTGCACCTAAGAGGCGAGTATTTGTTGGGAATTTTATTAATAGTTTTGCATTCAATCCTATTCTGCCGTTTCCAGGTAAAAATAATTCAATGTGTTGCGGGTCGAAACTGATAATTTCGCCATCCATATCTAACTTAAAATTTTGTGCCAAGCTGCGCGTATATTCTGAAGTCAAGGCACGGTTAATATCCGCTGTTGTGAGTACAATCCGAGCAATGGCATTGACTGGTTCATTTAGTTCAATTTGACCAAAAATAGCACTTAAGGGATTAATAGCAATACTATCTGTTTCCAGTTGTATTTCTTGCACGCGAATATTTGGTTGGATTACCAGTCCTTTTCCGGCAAGGGAAACCCCATCAGCTTGTCCCTGAACGATTTGCAAGATATCAGTTTGTATATCTACATCAATTTTTTCAGATCCATCTAGTTTTTGAGATAGCCTGCGTTTAGCTTCTTGCGATAGTAACTGTTCTTCTAAGCTTTGTTCGTCACTCATGAATTATTAATTTACTGCATCCTATTACTGGTTAATTTAAACGCTGGACACTCTTGAGTGTATCTACAGGAAGATATATGCAAATATGAGTAGATTCAAAATAAAATCAGCATTTACACCCTAAAAGAACGTGGTTTCACAAACCAAGGTGTGATTAGCAGGCTACAAACATTAGTTTTTCATGAGATCGAGCAAAATAAATGTTTGTTATAAGTAAAAATACGTTGTTACGAAAATCCTAAATTTGACGTTGGTATATTTTGTTTAATTACCGAAAAAATCCACAAAATCGTATTTTCCAGTCTTTTATGTAAGGGTAATTGCGGTATATACATAAATATTTAAGAATTTTTTATACACATTAATAGTTACAAAGTGCTTGTCACCTGATGAAATAATCTTCCGGGAAAACGGGAAAACTATGATTACCCCCGAATGGGGAAATTTCCATGTAACTCCCCAATAGGAAAATGCTCAAAAAATCTCTATTTAATCGTTTGATTTTGCCTTTTTCTCTAGTTCCCTGGCTGTGGGTGGGAATATTGTTTGACTCTAAAGCTGAGGCGTTACCAGGCTATAGTACAGAAGAAGTAACTACCTGGATTAAAGCACATCCTACACTCCGTCCTAGACCTGGCGAGAAATTGTTTATCCAAAAAAGTGATACGGCTGCTCAAAGATTCACTTTTCAAGCATCTGTGTTACCTCCGGGTAGGGTGGCATTAACTCAAGACCGGAGCCGGATTCGCAATGAACGCTTGACCATGTATGATGCCATTAACGGTATGACTTTTCAGCGTCTCCAGGAATCTCTGCGGGTAATTTATGGCTTGGATATCTATCAAGACTTTAATCGCGCTCAAATAGTATACGAATATCCTAACCAGAGTGCGATTAACTCGGCTCGTATGGCTAGAACGCCTATCAGGGAAGCTTTACGAGGAGAATTACGTGTAGGCGATCGCTATGCCTATTGGCTGGAAATTGCCCAACCCCAAGGAGGTAAAGCTTTCACAGGTCAGATGACGGTTTTACTCAAAGCTGACCTTGATAAGTTGGAATCTGAATTGCGAACTCGTTAAATAGTTGGCGTTTGCTGTGGGTTCGGCTGAACCCAGCCTGCGGCAAGTCGCCAAGTCATTTTATAATCCTCCTAATCCCATAGGAGAAGGGGTTTGCCAAACACCAGAAAAGATGCTTTCAGTAGCTAAAGAAATTCTGAGTAAATCTTCCTTCAATAGAGGCGGCCAATCAACTCCTGCTTTGCGCCCAGCAACAAATATCTGTTGCGCCTTGACACCTAGCTGATAAAGAGCAAAAGCTAATTCTCGGTCGAGATTAGGTGCATCTTTTATAGATTCAAACACCACCTTCAAAGCTAACAAAATCGAAGTTATCTGACCGGGTACTGGTGGTTTTCCCAGTTTCATTCGCATTAATAAAGCATCTGGGTTTTCCTCAGTTGTTAATGTCTGGGCTACGAGGAGTTTGCGAGCTGTTTCGTAATTCATTTATCCAGCTTATCTTAGTTGATAGCACAGCAAGAGTACCTACATCCAAATTACTATGAGGATGTCACTTACAGTGTTTTTCGGTTAGGGGTTAGAGGCTAGGGGCTAGAGGTTAAAGGCTAGAGGCTAGAGGCTAGGGGCTAGAAGAATGTGCCTCATTTATATATGTGCGAAGATTCTGCTTCTATTTGTCTGAAAACTGTTAATGCTGAGTAACTTACTCCAGCGGTACCTTCTCCTGGATGGGTAGAGTCACCCACTAACCACAAATGCTTGATGGGTGTACGATTGGCAAAGCCAAAGGGGCCAAAGGTGGGTATTCTTTGACCTATACCGCCGACGATACCGCGATCGCGGGCTGTGTAATGAGCAAAGCTACGGGGTGTGGCGGCTTCTAGATGAATGATGGTTTCTGGTTTTAAATAAAAATATTGCGAAAGACGAGCGATCGCATCTTCTGTATACTTCTGTTTGAGTCCTTGATAATTCTCGGTAGACCACCACGGTGCAGGATCGACAAAGGTTGAAGCAATAATTGTCGCCTTCCCCTCTGGTGCGCGTCCATCTCCCGGATGACTGACGGAAACAAATAAAGAATTATTCTCGCCTATGGGGCCATTGGCATCATACATAAATTGTAGGTGGGGAGGACAATCCAATGGTATGGCGCTGGCATCTACACCTAAATACACTACAAATGCACCCGACGCTTGGGGTAATTTTTTTACACGATTTTTATACCCGGATGGTGCTTTTTCACCCAATAGTTGCACTAAGTTCTGCACTGTGACGTTAGCAACTATATGATCTACAACTTCTGTCGAGACTTCCCCTGTTTGCTGATTTCTGATAACCACAGCATGGGCTTTGTTTTTTTCTACTTTGATCTGTTCTACAGTGTGGCGCATGAATAACTTACCGCCATCTCTTTCTAAGGATGCAACTAGGCGATCGCTTAGTACTTGCATACTACCTTGGAGGTGAAATAATCCTTGGGGTAATTGTGAGACACTCAACGCCGTTGCAGCGTAAAGTAATGCTGTTTCTTCGGCGTTAACTTGGGAATACAGCTTTAATTGCAAATCTAAAAACGTCCTCAGGCGATAATCATTACCTAGTCCGTAAAATTTTAAAGCATCGCCAACTGTAAATAAGGTGTAAGGTACAGTAATTAATGTACTGGGGCGCACAGCCTGAGTTAACTGCCACAAATCCCATAAATTACGCGGTGGTAGCACCGGATCACGTCCTTGGAATTGCCAACTAGCCTCAAATAACACCGCCATCATTTGCCAAAACGGTTCACTACCGGGAAATTGGCGTTGGCGTTCCTCTCGCCATTTATTGGGATCACGCCAAACATTAATCGGTGTAGTTTCCCCAGGTAAATACACTGCACAAGCCGGGTCACAAGGTGTGGCTTCAGGTAAATCTATGGCTAATTCTGAGAATATGCGGTGATGAATCCCCCCTGGTTCTAATCCTGCTACCTGAGTTGCACCGACATCAAAGGTAAATCCGCGACGTTTAAATGTGGAAGCGCAACCACCGGGAACTAAGGCTTGGTCAAGAACTAAAACGCTGTAACCCCGATGGGCTAACAACGCCGCAGCCGTCAATCCACCGATTCCTGCACCAATGACCGCAACACGGGATTTGGTTTTGGGAGTAGAAATATTGGACATTGATAATTTTCTTTATAATTCTTAATATTACTACTCATAATTTTATAGGGTAATGACTGTGAAAAGCTAGTATCGGTAACTGGTTTTGAGTTTCGCTGATTATCTAATTTCTCTCACACCTGACAATTCCGCATCAAAGCTGTGTAACCTGCTTACTGGAAATGTTTGTCATAAGCAAGAGCCTCATAAATCACTTCCTCCTCCATAATTTTGAAGGAAACGCAATCAGTTTGACTCCACTCCTTGTCTAACCTTTGCTCATAAACAGTCAATGCAGCCTGAAATTGAACACTTGTTTGCGGAATGATGGTCGTGTTTGGATGTTGGTAGAGTTTTCTAATGAAATTGACAGCAGCTTCACGAAAAAACTTACCACGAGATGAAAAATCGTTCAGGACTTCAGTTAATACCATCTCAGTTGTAACAATATGAGCAGGCTGTACAGCTTGTGAAAGTTTTACAGCTTTATTATGTAAATCATCATGAGGATTAAGCAACGCTACCCAGTACCCTGTATCTGCAAACACAACCCGCATCAATCTTGTCCTTGTCTTTGTTTTTGGTAATAATCAAATCTCCTAGCTAAGTCAGTGGGTAGTTTTTTCCATTCTTCATCAGGGACTTGAGCAGAAATTTCAGCTACCAATTCCCAAATAGGGGGAGCATCGGGATCAAAAGAAAATTTGTCTGATGGTGATGGTGCTTGAACCGTATCAATTTCAAGTTGAGGAGTTTGTTTTTTAGCAATTAGGTTTTCAAGTTTATTTATGGCTTCTTGTTCATTACGCCAAGCCTCATCCCGCAATTGATTTGCTTTGAGAACTAAGTTGCCAATTTCATTAATAATACTTGGTTTTGGTAGCGGAATAGGAACAGAAGCAAGCATTTCTAAGTCAATATGGACAACAACTGAACCATAAGAATGTCGAGTAATTAAGCAGTAACCGTAATCAGATGCTAACCAAGTATAAAGATATCCTGGATTCATACTCGCTGAAGCTAGAATTCTTGTTGCATCTTCACTCGCTGTCCATTGTGCCATATACGCAGGAAAGATTTGTACTCGTCCAATTGTCCCAGAACGAGTTACAGCAATCATATTTTCTTGCAGTTGAATTTCAGGTAAATCCTTTGTGTGTGCGCCTTTAGCTAGTTTTTTTACATCAACTGGATCAACTTGGAAAAGCTGCTTACTACTGAGTAAAGGAATTCCGCCTTTTTGAACGTATGTTCGCTTGCGGAATTTTGTAATTGGTCTAACTTCTTTTGTAACTCGTGAATCTCCTACAGTGGTAATTTCACAAGATAGTTTATTTAACTGGTTTTCAGCAGCAAGAGCAACCGGATCATGAAAACTACCTTCTAAGCGTCCCAGAAGTTGAGAAGCTTTTATTTTGGCAATAGATGTCTTTTTACCTGTCGGCGCAATAGTATTTAGATAAGGCAAGTTTAACCGTTCATGCAGTAACCGATCTGCCTCATCTAAAAGCTGATTTGCTTCATCTCGCTGTTCACCGGCTTTACACATTAACCGACCAATTGCTATTCGCCGAATTGGTGGTAAATCGGGAATTAAGACTCTTTTTAAGTGTTCTGGCTCAATATGGACAATTACTGAACCATAAGTTGCTTGAGTCAGTTGTGGACGACCATATTGACTACGGAGAAAAGCGGTAACATAACCTGCTGTATCAGCATCAATAGCACGAAGACGAATAGCGTCTTGGGAAAGTGCTTTATCAACAAATGTTTCACTTGCCAGGCTAATATTACCTATAGTTCCAGAGCAAGAAATTAAAACATCCCATTTTTGAATTAGCAGCTTGTCTAATTTCTTGGTGTGTTTACGACTTAAATAATTTTCAATTCTAGGCTTTAAGCTAATAATTTCTGAACTAGAAAGAAACGGTACACCGTGTTCAGAACTCACATAAATTCGCTTAAAGCGAAAAGCATTATGAGCTTCTTGGCAAAGTCCAGATTCGCCATAAAGCGGCATGAGTTGTAAACCACTGTTTTCCAAAGCTGTAACCGCGTTATGAGCTTCAATACTAAAAGCAGATGCTTCTAAACGAACGCCTGCATCAAATATCTCACTCAGCCTAATGGTAGTTGACAGTTTTTCAGACTCATCAGGAGGCGAAGATATTGGCGTATATTCCGGTTGAAAATCATATTTTACCATCCCAGAACAACCTGTTTTTTCCAAACAAGAAACTCATCTGCCACAAATGGCGTATCATCGTCTTCAACTTTCTGACGAGGTAAAGGTCTAACCGTGCCTTCGCCGCTTGCTGTTCGCTCTATGAGAGGAATTGACCCTGGGTCGGCTGGCATTAATATCTCTTCACCTTCTTCATTTCGTCTGTAAACAGTGTTACCTCTCTTATCATGACCGATCGCCTTCACCTGTGCCATAAAAATTTCATAATCGGGCATGGTTCCTCGGTTAATTTCCTCTTCTGTCTTTTTCTGAAGAATTAAAACTGAGGTTTGAGTTCCGTTGCGTGGTTGAAATGTATCAGGATGTAAGTCAATTGATGCCACAATGCGGCAATGTTTAATCATCCAATACCGCACATATAACAATCCAGGCGCACCTAAAATTGCATCTGGTAGAACAATTCCCATACGTCCGCCAGGTTTAAGAAATTGCCAGCATCGTTCAATAAATAAAATTTCTGGAGGTGCTGATCCTTGCAGTTGATCAGTTGGTTCCCAACCTGTTTCGGTTTCTCGCCAAACATGACCAAGCTGATACTGGCTTAAAGTTTCACGGTCTTTAATCGGTAACTTTGAGCCAAAAGGCGGATTTGTGGCAATGACATCAAAATAAGCTAAATCTTTGAAACCGCGTAAACTTTTTGAATCGATATCAAGAGCTTTGGCAAACTGTTTACGGAAGTTATCCTCCCATTGATGTGGATGTAATAATGAATCTTGCCGAAAAATATTTCCAGCACCATCATTATTCATCACCATATTCATTTTTGTAGCTTTTACTAAGTCTGGATTTATATCAAATCCAAAAAAGTTTGCTTGAGCAGTTTCCCTGATTCTAGAATTTAAAGCGTCTCGCATCCAAACATCAGATTGTTCAGTAACTCCTGCTTGCTGTGTTAGCTTTTCGATAACTTCATTCATGGCAATTACCAAAAAGCCACCCGTCCCACAAGCTGGGTCAAGAATTCTATCAGTAACTTTTGGCTCAAGCATCTGGACTGCCATTTTTTGGACGTTGCGAGGTGTAAAAAATTCGCCGCGATCGCCTCTTAAATTAGCTCCAACCAATTCTTCGTAGGCTTTACCTTTTACATCAATATTAGTACTTAAAAAGCTATATCTTTGGAGTTCACCAACTATATAAGCTAAAGAACGAGGCTGAAGTTTTAGTTGGTCATTGGCATCAAAAATGGCTGGATACTGCTTTTTAACTGCATCAAAAATTTTACTAAGTCTATTAACAACAGTTAGCCGACCGTCATTACTGTTTTTTTCACTCGCTGTTGCATAAAATTCTAAAGAATGAGGGAAATTGCGTTCATCATGAATTTTACAAAAAATAACTTTTAAAAGTTCAAAGAAAGCCGGCTGTTTCTGTAATCCATCAGTCACATAAATATGGTCGTGACAAATTTTGAAAGAAAACAGTAAATTATCTCCAACAGCATTTTTCAAAGATTCACGAGTAGGACGATCAACTTCTTCTACATTGCCGTCTTTTGCAGGTATATCATTTGGTTCTTCGTAAACAACACCTTCCTCAGTTTTTACACGACGAAAGACAGCCTTTTTTTTGCCATTTGTCCACATTCCCCATTCTGAGTTATCGCAAAATGCCATGTAAGACCTTAGTGGTGCAGAAAAGTCTTGAACCGCTTGTATACCAGGAGTCTGACTGAG
>NZ_CAWUDM010000108.1:0-18235 GCF_963920855.1 Nostoc sp. CCY0012
GAAACTGGTTTGCTAATTGCTGTTACTGTACCTCATAACAGCCGGAAAGGCTGTAGAGTATGACTTCATTTAAAAATATTTATATTTTGATCTAGTGTACCTCATTACAGACGGAAGTGCTGTATCCCTCTTCTGTCACTTTCCCTAGATAAAAAGATGTAATCCTTACCAGACAAGAGTTTCAGTCTAAATCAATGATTATATATATCATGTTAGAAAATAAAGCCACAAACCTAATCCCAGTCAGAGTTTTAAAAGTTGGCTTTAATTTTTGTTTTCGGAGAGTGACAGAAGCGGGGTATACAGAAACACCATACTCCCCTGTACACTGTGGATTCTTTTAGGTACAGAAACGAAATTATTACCCATAATGGTGAAAATAATACTTATCATGCAGGCGCTTACCTCAGCGATGGCTTGCATGAAGGAGCGATCACATCTGCAATCAGGGTTGCTCAACTCATTGGCTAAACCCGAATGGCACTAAGAAAAGGGCAAATCCTTAATATGGCTGGGTTTTGGGTGTGAAGGTGTAAGGGTGGAATGGCACGAATGGCACTAAGACTCAGATTAAGAATATTTTCAACCTGACCATACCACTGGATGAATCACCAGTATGGATTCTGGGGCAGTATCTCACGCAACTGGGTTTGTCTACAGAATCGCGGCGACCGTTGGAGGATGGGAAGCGGGTTCGGTATTACAGTCTTAATACTGAAGATGTGATGTTTGCTCGAAAGGTGCTGGAGTATCGGCAACGGCGACGAGAAGAGAAGGAACGCAAGGGGCAAGAGGAGCAGGAGATAAACGCGAATTATGCAGCGAGGATGCAAACTCAGTACGGAGTCAATGCGATTAGACCTTCATCTATGATTTGCATTTGTTGCCTAATTTTAAAGAATTGGTATTACTGATCACGGGGTAACCGCCGCATCATCTTCTGCAATGCCACAGCCATTCCCATCTGGCACATATACAGCCTCGCCCGATATTACCAGTACAATTCGCTGCCGCCTCGCCCATTGGTAATAGAGCACTCACCCAATTTAAGCCCCAGCGATAGCCATTTTTACGTCTAAAGACACAAGTTTGTTTAATTTTTAAAGATTAATGAGATATTAATGAGATATTAAATTGAAAAACGTTCTTCAGATAGAAACTTATGGCAACCGAGCAAGAGCTTCAATCTCTTTTTAATAATTTAGATCGCGATCAAGACGGCAAAGTCTCGATTAATGAGCTTTTTTTAAGCCCTGGGTTAAGTGCAATCATTTTAGCAGAAACAGGTGTTAGTAGCCCCCAGGAATTGCTAGCGATGCATGGAGATAAAGGCGGTAGTATCACCTTTGAAGAGTTGAAACAAGTTGTTGAGAAAGCAGGGAATTTAAACTAGCAACCTCATCCCTAACACCCAATACCCAATACCAAAAAATCTCTCTCTAGCCCACGCTTTGAGGGATTTGCAATTTCTACTAGGTCATTGGTGACAGTATGCTGCTTTTTCTTTGCCGAAAAGAACTTTTAAAGAACTTTTTTTGTTCTCCAGAAAACCTTGCTTCAGCACGAGTTTTGGAAAAGAGCGGTTTAGTGTGTGAGGGAAGATTAGGATGCTACCTGATTCGCCCTAATATTTCACCAATTCCTAGGGATGCGTTCATGTATGCTAGAGTGCGTTGCATATAAGTTCCTTTTTGCGATAGACATCTTGTTCAAGACGACGGCGGGAAGTTGATCAAAAAGATTATGGCACTGAAAGCAATCTTGGCAGCACCGGAGGAAGCGATTGCTGATGACCAAGGACGGGAATTTATTACGCCTCAGTTAATTATGGATAACTTGATTCCAATTAAGAATTCTACAGATGTCATCAACTAATTCTTGGGGTAGACAAGGTTTAGTAATTACCCCTGCTACTCCTAAATCTCTCAACTGCTTTTGTTCGCTAGGTTGAGCTTTAGCTGTCAGCATAATAATAGGAATGTCACAGGTTACAACAGTTGCCTGTAGCTGCTTAAAAGTAGTCGGCCCATCCATCTCAGGCATCATTACATCTAGTAAAATAGCATCAGGATGCTCAGATGCTGCAATTTTTATTCCCTTGCTGCCTGAAGATGCTGTCAGTATATCCCAGCCAGCCACTGATTCTAACGAGATTTGAATAATTTCCCGCACACTATCTTCATCATCAATTATCAATAGCCGCTTTTTCATATTTGTTACCCCTTGTTTTTCTACAGATAGTTTTATCAATCAAAACACTAGTATTGATGAGCAAATCTTCTTTTGATTGTGACTTCAAGTAATATGATTAGAAAATTCGCCTACAATACTAAAACAAGATGTTAAACAATAATTGTGAAGTTTTTGTGAGGAAATAAGAACTTAACTAGACAGATCTTGAAAAGATGACAATTATTTTCAATAGCCAATTTTTCACATAATCCATTGGTTTTGCTAAAGGATTGCACTTCTTCACAAAATCCTCACAAACTTTCTATAAATTAGTACAAGGAAATAGACCCAAGGTAGTTTTTAGAGTTAATTTTTATTAGAAATACTAGCCCCTACTGTTGTGATTACTTTCAAATCAGCATTTAGGTGAGATATGAACAAAGATAAAAATGATACACAAATGAAACCTACAATGCTTGCCAAATGCCCAACTGGTATTCAAGGTTTAGATGAAATTACTTATGGGGGGTTGCCACAAGGAAGACCGATACTGCTTTGTGGTAGAGCAGGTTGCGGCAAAACGCTGATGGCAATGGAATTTTTGGTACGGGGTGCTACCCTATTTGATGAACCAGGCGTATTTATGGCTTTTGAAGAAACTGCTGAGGAGTTAATCCAAAACGTTGGTTCCTTGGGGTGGGATGTAGCAGAACTAATCAAAGAAAAAAAATTAGTAATTGATCATGTTCAAGTTGAGCGCAGTCAGATTCAAGAAACAGGCGAATATGACCTAGAAGCATTATTTATTAGATTAGGCTATGAAATTGATGCGATCGCGGCTAAGAGAGTAGTCATCGATACACTAGAGGTACTGTTTGGTGGTTTGGATAACGCTGCGATCGTCCGAGCCGAATTGCGGCGATTATTTCTGTGGCTGAAAACCAAAGGTGTCACAGCTATCATTACCAGTGAAAGTGGAGAGAATAGCCTCACACGACATGGTTTAGAAGAATATGTTTCAGATTGTGTTATTCGCGTAGAGCAGCGCATCAGTAATGAACTTTCAACTCGGTGGTTACAAATTATTAAGTATCGTGGTTCTAGGCACGGCTCAAACGAGTATCCATTTTTGATTAAGGAAAATGGTATTTCGGTTCTCCCCATTACCTCTGTCGGCTTAAATTATCCAGTCACAACCCAATGGATACCTAGTGGTATCAAACGCCTCGATACCATGTTGGGAGGACAAGGTTTTTTTCGTGGTAGCAGTATCTTAATTTCCGGTACGGCAGGAACTGGTAAGAGTTCATTTTGCGCTCATTTTGCTGATGCTACTTGTCAAAGAGGAGAAAAATGCCTTTATTTCGCCTTTGAAGAATCTCCCCAACAGATTATTCGCAATATGCGTTCTATTGGTATCGATTTAGAAACTGCGGTTGATAAAAAATTACTCAAATTCCAAGCCTTACGCCCAACGTTTTATGGTTTAGAAATGCACCTTGTGAATATACTGAGTACAGTTAATGACTTTCAACCTAATGCAGTCATTCTCGATCCCATATCTAACTTAACTTATGGCAGTAGCGATATTCAGATGAAATCTTTTATGATGCGCCTGATTGATTATCTGAAAACAAAAAATATCACAACAATTTTTACAAATTTAAATGAAGCTAATAGTGCTTTTGTAGAATATACAGAGATAGGTATTTCTTCCTTAGCAGATACTTGGATACTGCTGCGAACTGTAGAAAGTAATGGTGAGCGTAACCGTTTGATTCATGTACTTAAATCTCGTGGTATGTCACACTCTAATCAAGTGCGAGAATTTATTTTAACTACTGAAGGGCTACAGTTATTAGATGTGTATTTAGGAACGGAAGGTGTACTCACAGGTACAGCAAGAATTATACAAGAAGCTAAAGACAAAGCTGCTGCTATAGCCCGCCAACAAAAAATTGAACAAAAACAGCGTGAGATTGAACATAAACGTTTACTGGCAGAAGCACAAGTTAAAGATATACAAGCTCAATTTGAAATTGAAAAGGAAGAAATTGAAAGGTTAATTTTTCTCGAAAAGACACAAGAACAAATTTTATTAGATGAACAAAAACAAAGATTACATTTGCGCCAAGCTGACCCATGAATAGAGATTTTTATCACGGTTAAAAATATGAATCCCCTATCTCAATCTAGCCATACAGGAGAAGAAGTTTGGGAGTTACGGCTATATGTAGCTGGACAAACTCCTAAGTCTTTAAAAGCATTTGCCAATCTGAAAAAAATTTGTGAAGAATACCTTGAAGGTAAATATTTTATTGAAGTAATTGACCTTATGCAAAATCCCCAATTAGCTAAGGGGGATCAAATATTAGCTATTCCAACTTTAGTGAGAAAATTACCTGAGCCTGTCAAGCAAATAATTGGAGACTTATCCAATACTGAAAAAGTCTTAGTAGGGCTAGATTTACGTCAATTAAATATCAACGAAGGATAGCCATGAATAATTCAAACCAAACTAACGATAGTTCGCATGAACTAATCATAGAATCTACAGAAGATTTTGAAAAAGCGCTGGCAAATACAGACATACAAAAATATGTTTTACGTTTGTATGTAGCTGGCAATACCCTTAGATCAATGCGTGCTATTCAAATGCTGAAAAGAATTTGTGAAAAATATTTAAAAGGACGCTATGAAATGGAAATTATTGATATATACCAACAACCTGATATTTTAGAAAAAGACCATATATTTGCTGTGCCTACTTTAATCAAAGAGCTTCCGCTACCTTTACAACAGTTGATTGGCGATTTAACAAATGTTGATAAGGTGATCGTTGCTTTAGATATTTCTTGAAAAAATTCTGATATTCAAAGATAGTTAAAAGTTATTTGTAACTGAATATCTATAATAATTATTCCTACATTACTAAAACTTATAGGTAGGAAATACACAGGAAAGTTATTTTTCTCTATCAACGAGTTGAGGGTCTTGTACCATCAATTACGAATTACGAATTAGTGGATGAATAGGTGATTGCAGTGAAAACACGCGAAGAACTTGAACTAGAAAATATAGCTCTACGCAATCAAATACAGGTCTTAGAAGAGACATTTAGAGCTATTAGAATGGGAGAGGTAGATGCTTTAGTTATATCTAGCGCTCAAGAAGAACGAATTTTCACTTTGCAAGATGCTGATTATCCTTACCGTGCTTTTTTACAAGAGATGCATGAAGGCGCTGTGACGATAGATGAGCATGGAACAATTCTTTACTGCAATCACCCTTTAGCGGTAATGCTCAAAAAGCCATTAGAGAAAGTAATCGGCTCTAACTTTGAGGATTACATAGCGCCACAAGAAAAACAGGTATTTCAAGGATTATTTCGGCAAGCAAGGCAAGAATTTCGTCGAGGAGAGGTTTACTTAATTGCTGAGGACGAAACTCAAATACCTGTTTATTTATCTTTTAAGTCATTGCAAATAGACGATGTAGCTGTTAATTGCATAGTAGTAACCGACTTAACCGAGCAAAAACGTAATGCAGAAATTGTGGCGGCTGAAAGACTAGCAAATTCTATTCTGGAACAAGCAGCCGAAGCTATTATTGTTTGTGATCAAAGTTGGCAAATTATTCGCGCTAATCAAGCAGCACAGCAACTGTGTGGTACAAATCCATTATTTCAACAATTTGATTTGTCGTTTCCACTGCAATGTCATCATTGTAGCGGCTATAAAAAAATAGAAGAGTGTTTATTTACCAATGAATCAGCAAATTGCCAGCAAAATCAAGAAGTATTTTCAATATCTAGCTTGCTACAAGGTCAATGTTTTCAGGGAGTAGAAGTATTCTTAAACCGTGAAGATGGTAGCGAATTTCATTTACTGTTGAGTGCGGCTCCATTATTTAATTTAGACGAGCAAAATATTGGTAGTGTAGTGACGCTGACAAATATCACAGAGCGCAAACAGACAGAAGAAAAAATAGCAGAGATGGTAATCCGTGAACAAGCTGCTTGTGCAGAAGCGGAAGCAACCAAAAATAGGTTATTTAATATATTAGAGAGTATTAGTGATGCTTTTATTTCTATTGATAATAATTGGTGCTATACATACGTTAATCAAAAAGCAGCAGAAATTTTTGGCAGAGAACCAAAGGATTTAATTGGTAAAAATATTTGGCAAGAATGTAACGAAGAATTTCGTCAGCATTCTTATGAAGCTTATTTACAAGCTTTCACTGAACAAAACTTTATTCAATTAGAAGAATATTACTCATCGAGCGATCGCTGGTTTGAAAATCGCATTTATCCTTCTTTGGAAGGTATATCAGTTTTTTTTAAAGAAATAACTAAAGAAAAACAGACTGAGATTGCTTTACAAGAAGGTGAGGAACATTTAAGATTAGCTTTAGAAGCTTCTCAGATGGGGACTTGGGATTGGAATATTCTGACTAACCATCTCAAATGGTCAAGCCGTCAAGAGCAATTATTTGGTATAACTCCGGGTAGTTTTGCTGGTAATTATGAAGCTTTTATCGCCTGCCTCCACCCTGAAGATAGAGAAGCAATTCATCAAGCAATAATTGATGCCAAAGATAATAAGTCTGAATATTATGTGGAATATAGAGTTATTTGGACTGATGGTAGGATTCATTGGATTGGGGCTAAAGGAAAATGTATCTATAACGACGAAGGTACAGCAATACGGATGATTGGTACTTGTTTAGATATTACTCAACGTAAGCAAGCGGAAGCTGTTTTGCAAGAAGCAAAAGCAGAATTAGAAATTAAAGTTGCAGAGCGAACTACTGAATTATCTCAAGCAAATTCACACTTACATAGATTAATAAATATTCTGACAGTAACTATTAACCAACAAACAAAAATTGAAGCTCAACTGCGTGAAGCAGAACGCCGTTGGCGTAGCTTGTTAGAAAATGTGCAGTTGTTAGTTATCGCATTGGATAAGACAGGTAAAATTGAATATGTTAATCCTTTCTTTTTAGAATTGAGTAAGTATAGTCCAGAAGAAATTTTAGGTAAAGAATGGGTTGCCAATTTTATACCGCAGCATCAGCAAGATAATATACAAAAAGTTTTTGTAGAAACGTTAGAGGAAGAATTACATTCTCACCACCAGAATCCAATTATTACTAAATCTAAAGAAGAACGCGTAATCGCTTGGAACAATACGCTACTACGAGATTCACGAGGCACAAAAGTAGGCACGATGAGTATTGGTGAAGATATTACAGAACGCTACGCATTAGAAAAAATCAAGAATGAGTTTATCTCAGTTGTTAGTCACGAATTACGTACCCCCATGACTTCGATCCAAGGAGGTTTAAGCTTATTGAAAACTGGTTTGGTAAAGCTTGATTCTGAACAGGCTAAGCGGATCATTCAAATTGTGTCAGACAGATCTGAACGCTTAGTCAGAATAGTAAATGATGTTCTAACTCTAGAAAGGTTGCAATCAGGACAATTCACTTTAAATAAACAAAAAACTAATGCTGCTGAATTATTAATAAAATCTACAGAATTAATGCAATTAATGGCTGACGAATTTGGGGTTAATTTATCAATTTTACCCCAATCTATTGAATTAACGGTTGACAAAGATCGGATTATCCAGGTACTAACAAATTTGCTGAGTAATGCGATTAAGTTTTCATCCAAAGGGTCTACTGTATTAATGACAGTAGAAGAAATCAAAGCAAAAGATGGTCAAACTTCGGATGCATTATTTAAGGTACAAGACCAAGGTAGAGGGATTCCTGCTAACAAGTTAGAATCTATTTTTGAGCGGTTTCATCAAGTGGATGCTTCCGATTCTCGTAAGCAAGGTGGAACAGGTTTAGGCCTGGCTATCTGTCGCAATATTATAGAGCAACACCACGGGCAAATTTGGGTTGAAAGTCAAATAGGAGCAGGTAGTATTTTTTACTTAAAGCTACCTTTATAATTTTGGGCACCCTTACCTCATTTCTCCATTGGCGATTGCCTCCTCCAGGTGCGCTCCGCGCAAACGCCTGGCTCATGCCATTACTCCGCTCTCTGACATTAAAAGCTGTAATCTTTATTTCGCACACTTTACAGCTTTTATTAGTGCCATTCGGCTAAACCCAAAGTGTTTGTTGGGCGATAGGCTCTAGCCATGCCTTCGGGCTTATCGCCTGCTTTTGAAACTTCTGGAGATCATGTTTAGTTAACTAAATATGCTTGTTGGTACTGAGACTTTACGTGCTTAATACAAATTAACAAGCCGACAGCACCAGCAGCAGTCGGCCTAAAACATTGGCGATAATTGAGTAAAAATTTATTTTTGAGCCGCGCTATGCTGAGGGGGAACAGAAACCACCTTTTTCGCTAAACCCAAAGTCTGCAAGAGTTTGATGCTCCACCAAGTTACATCAATTTCCCACCAAGACAATCCAGATTTTGCCATATTGGGATAAGTATGATGGTTATTGTGCCATCCTTCTCCGTAGGTTACTAAAGATACCCACCAAAGATTACGTGCGCCATCATTGGCATCAAAGGTACGATAACCCCATAGATGTGATGCTGAGTTAACAAACCAGGTAGAATGCCAAAGCAAGACTGACCTGACAAAGACGCCGTAAATGACAAAAGACCAACCCCCTAAGAGATACAGCAGTACTCCAAAGGGAATTTGTATTAGTAAGAAGTAGCGATCTAGCCAGCGATAAAAAGGCTGTCTTGCTAAGTCAGGTGCGTATTTTTGATAAACGTCATAATCAAAAAATTCAGGCCGTGGGTAGAAGATCCACAGCATATGGCTCCACCAAAATCCTCGCTGGGCAGAGTAGGGATCTAAGTTAATATCTTCTGTGTGGGCGTGATGCTGGCGGTGTCCACCAATCCAGAAAATCGGCCCCCCTTGTAAAGCCAAGGCTCCAATGGTAGCGATTATATATTCCAGCCATTTAGGCACTTGAAAACTCTTATGACTCAGCAGTCGATGATATCCTAGGCAAATGCCGATACTCCCGAACAACCAGTGGAGCAACAGTAGCAAACCTAATGCTGACCAAGAGAAAAACCAAGGAGCCAGGAGAGCTAAGGCATGAAATGCAGCAAAAAATACCACATTTACCCACCTAAGGCGAGGCGCATTTCCTCTTTCGGGGGCGAACGCCAGAAACTTCGCGGTCATACAAATTCCTGTTGATAGATGATGAAGCGATGTGCTTTTTCTCGGTGCAACCATAGCAGGTATTTGCCTGCTCTGCACAGCAGTTCGTTACAGTAAAGAAAAGCAAGTATCACTTACATTTGTTATGCTAACAGACTACTCAATTTCATGCAAGTGCCACTTGCATTATTCTCTATGTCATCTCAACTAATTTCCGCTCGTCAACGTCTAATTCAGTCAGCACTGGAGTTATTTACTGCTCAGGGAGTTAGCGCCACGACAACCCGCCAAATTGCGGAGAAAGCAGAAGTCAATGAAGTGACGTTATTCCGGCACTTTGGTAACAAGCATGGACTGCTATTGTCTGTGCTGGAAGAATCCGCAGCCTTCAAGAATTTAGGGGAATCCCTAGTACAGAGAGCAACTCCTCCTGGTGATATTTATCAAGCCCTGAAAGATTATGCAAGTGATAGCTTACATGCATTAGAAAGGATACCTGAGTTGGTTCGATCTGTAGTAGGTGAAGCTAAACAGTATCCGATGGAAAATCGCCGGGCCCTAGGACGTGGATTAACAGAAGCAAACCGCTACGTGGCAGAGTATTTAGCCACTGTTATCCAACAAGGAGATTTAAATACTTATCTCCCCGCAGAGAAATTAGCTAGTTTGCTCAATGGCATGATCCTGGGATACGCAGTAATTGAATTCACTAGTGAATTTCATCAACTGTGGGAGGATCGGGATGATTTTTTAGAGAATTTAGTAGAGTTATTTTTACATGGAGCTATGTCACCTTCAAAAAAATCAGCAACAACCAAGGACAATGTGATGGAAGTAGCTGATTTACCTGCTGGAGTAGTCTACCAAATTTTGCAACAAGCCAAGAAGTCAAGTACACAAGATTATGCCTTGGCTTATGTGTTATTCGGGGCTGGCTTATCTGTTAGAGAAATTTCCAGTTTGCAGCGAAATCAGCAAATTTGTGATAATTCCGGGCATTTCCTCCAGATCACTACCCCAGAGTTTTCCCGCCAGGTGCCTGTTAATCAGTGGATTTTGGGTAAACGCTATGGTTCCTATACCAACAACCCCTTAACCAGATGGCTCAAAAGTCGTAAAGATACTCACCAAGCGATGTTTGTCAACGAAGTTGGTAACTTCATTTCCGAGTCAGAATTGTTGCAACATTGGGAAATATGGACTGAAGGATTATTAACTCCTCAAGGAATACCACCTGCGATCGCCCAAGCACAACATACCTGGTGCGTAGAAATGTTAATGCGGGGGATGAGCCTAGAAAACCTAGCTATTCTCACAGGTGGAGAACGTATTCAATTACAAGCCTATGCCAAAAGAGCCAAAGAAAAAGCAGCACTAGAGCAAGCAACTCGTTTAGACCATAAGCCTGCATAGCAATTCCAGCCAGCAGATTTGAGAAATGAGCAATCTATCTATAGGCTGATTATTTTGTAATGTTTATGTCCAGATTGTTATTTTGGCAACGTTGTAATTTTAGCTACTAATTATTTTATTCGCTATTAGCCTCACAGTATTAGCTAGCAATTTAGTAGAAAAAACTTGGCACATCAAGTATTCAACATAATTTAAAAAGTAACGAATGATACTTAGGATTGGGGAAGATAGATGGGTTTCTTTCCATCGTATTCAGTTTTACAATTAATGAAAATATGAAATTGAAACTCTTCTTATGGTAAATCCCCAACGCATTAATCCTGCTCCCGGACAAGAATCAGTTTGGGATTACCCTCGTCCCCCTCGTTTGGAAGACACAAGTAAACATATTCAGATTATCTTTAATCAAGTCACAATTGTAGATACCCACAGCGCCAAGCGAGTTTTAGAAACAAGTCATCCACCTTCTTATTACATCCCCCCTGGGGATATTAATATGGAACACCTATTGCAAACACCAAAAACTAGTTTTTGCGAATGGAAAGGGCCAGCCGGTTACTATACAATCCGTGTGGGTGACAGAGAAGCTCACAATGCTGCTTGGTTTTACCCTAACCCCACACCAGGCTTTGCATCTCTCAAAGATTATGTAGCTTTTTATGCCCATCTCATGGATGTCTGCTACGTTGATGGTGAAAAAGTGCAACCCCAACCAGGTAATTTTTATGGTGGTTGGATTACCAGTGATATTGTTGGGCCATTTAAGGGTAGTCCCGGTACATGGGGATGGTAGTTGACACTCTAGTGAGCAAAACTTTGTTATTCAGACTTCTGCTTAACCTCGGTTTTGGAAAATCTAGGATGGGAAAAAGAGTACAGGATACCAACTTTGACGCAAAATTTCCGCTGCAAAACTAGAAACTAACCATTCTTGGAGCTTACCTATTGTTCCAGAAGACACGGCGATCGCGCTAATATCAGCCATGACAGCTGTCTCCAAAACCTGAGGAACAGAGTTACCTTCACGGACTTCTGTCTCTACTTGTAAATTTACCTTTTCCAAATCAGCCTTAATCTCAGATAAAGTTTCGTGAGCCTGTGGGGGTAAAATTTTATTAGGTATTTTTTGGCTAATATTAGGCTCTAAAACCCAGCACAGATGACACTTTTGCAAAGACATATCAGACTGTTGTTGCGCCAAGTTTTTGATCTGTTGTACCAGAGAATTTGACGCTTTACTATCGTTATAGGGAATTAGCAAAGAGCGAAAAAGATGCTGACAACGCAGTGTTAATTCCTCAGAAGTGTAAGCAGAAATTAACTGAGGACGCACTATCAGTAAAGGAATTTTACTTTGGCGGGATAACCCAGCCATCGTACTACCCGCCAGTTTTTCTGCAAGTGAGCTACGATTTGGAGAACCCAGAATAATCAGTTGAGACTGATAAGCTTGAGCTACCTTCAAAATAGTCTCAGATGCTTTTCCTGATTGAACTTCTATGTTGACATATACATCAGTGGAAATGTCACCAAACTTTTTTGCCAAACGGGTTTGAGCCTGTTCTATTTTCTCACTATCTACTTGGGGAATAATACCTTTTTCCCATAACGGAACAACGTGTAGAAAAACAATTTGCTTTATCCCTGCGGCCCCAAGACTCGGAACAAAATGCAATAGTCGATGCAAACCGTCGGCAAAATCTGTGCAAATTAAAACTCGTTCAAACATAAATATTAATAAAATACATCTATTAATATTCTACTTGAATCAATACTGATGTAAAAATTAGACAATTTTCGGTTATTTTACTGCATAAATAATGATGCCAGGACGAATATTCCTGGATAATTCTCCTATTAGGGTTAAATTATCCAATGAAAGAAAAGCACTAGGCGATTTCTAATCGCCAGGACTAGTACAGCACGGCATAAATAGGCATACCATTTAAAATCGTCAAACAGCCTGTTTGACAAGCCTTTTGACTTTTGACTTCCGCCTTGCGGTGCTAGGTACTTCCAAAATTGATTCTCTTCCCCTCAAAAATGCTGATACTGATCAACAAGATATAATGATAACGATTATCGTTGTATTTCCCTATGAGACAATGACAACTAATTCGCCTCAGTTACCCAGCAAAATTGACTTGGCTATTATTGGGGCTGGGCCTCACGCTTTAACATTGGTAACGCATCTGCTGCAAAAACGGCAAACCATGCGAGGGAGATTTTTAGTATTTGACCCTAGTGGTAAATGGATGAGTCGCTGGCAACAACAATTTGCTGCTTTAGAAATACCACATTTGAGATCCCCAGCGGTACACCATCCTGATCCTAATCCTTTTGCTTTGCGAAAATTTGCTGAATCCCGTCCTGGTGAGTTATTTCCTCCCTACGATTTACCAGGAACTCAGCTATTTGAGGATATGTGTGAGGATGTGATTCACCGCTGGGATTTACAAAATCAAGTTATCAAAGCTCAAGTTACCCGTCTGGAACCTTGGCATCAACGTTTTCGGCTGTGGTTACAAGATAGAAATTACGTTACGGCGCGGCGGGTGGTGTTGGCTACTGGCGGTAGTAAACTTCAGATACCTGATTGGGTAAATCAGATAACTACAGAGTATCCACTGGATAAACTTTGCCATTCACACAAAGTAGATTTACGTAAATTAGATTTAGCAAATCAAAGGATATTAATTGTCGGAGGAGGCTTGACGAGTGGACACCTGGCAGTTGGCGCTTTAAGTCGTGGTGCCAAAGTACACTTAATGTTGCGGCGACAGTTGCAAGGAAAGTTATTTGATGCCGAACCGGGGTGGTTAGGGCCCAAATATCTGAAAGGATTTTTCGCTGAATCAGATTATCAAAAGCGCTGGGAAATGATCCAGCAAGCGCGTAATGGTGGTTCTGTAACCCCGGCGATCGCTATGCAGTTGCGGCGGGCTGTGCGTCATGGTAATTTTAAACTGGATGAATATTGCCAAATTCTGCAAGCACAATGGTTAGGCAATCATTGGCTAGTGAAATGTGATCACGGTAGTGAATATGAGTATGAACAGATTTGGCTTGCCACTGGCAGTAAATTTGATGTGACATCTGAACCACTATTAAGCGAAATTTTAGACAATTACCCCATTGCGATCGCTAACGGCTTACCCATTTTAGATAATCATCTGCGTTGGCCTGGTTGTGAATTATTTATAATGGGTGGATTAGCCGCTTTGCAGGTGGGGCCGACAGCGCGGAATTTATCAGGTGCGAGAATGGCCAGTGAGAAAATTGTGCCTGCGATCGCTAAGTCGAGTATTGCCTATATGCCACAATCTCAATTGGACATGAGTTGCGGGAATTTTCGCACTTGATATTCTGCTAACTCGACGATGGGATAGGATTCTCCCATTGCTTGGGTAAATTGAGCTTCAATAGCCTGTAAATCTTCTACAGGTATAGCTTTCCACTGTTCCCGTGTTGCCCAACGAACAATTAAAATCAGTTCTGTGGGATCGTTGGGGTTAATCCAAACTTCTTTCCCCAGAAATCCTGGATACTTAGCCAAGGCTGTTGTCCAAATTTCTGCATCCTGCTGGATATAATGTTCTCGCTGTTCTGGGGCTACTTTAAACTTCAGTAGTTCTATAACCACACCCTTGTATTCCTTTTGTGTGTCTACGAATTTGCCAAAATAGAGATGTAGGCTAGAATAACCACTTTTCCAGCATAGCTTGATTGCATACACTCAAGAGCAAAAGTCAGCTAGTGGGAAACAATTAAAGAGGAAGGGAGTATGGACAATAATAACTGGTTGCAACAGCTAATGATGCTTGGTATTGGTACAACATCTTTAGTAGCCGAAAAAATGCGGCAAGTCAGTGATGATTTGGTTAAGGACGGTAAACTCGATCCTGAGCAAGCTAAGGCGGTGATGGATGATGTTGTGCAGCAGTTAAAGTCGGAACAAGGAAACTGGGAAGAGCAAATGCAACGGCAAATGCGAAACATGATGCAGGACTTGGGTGTGGCTCGTCAGTCTGAGGTGGATGAATTACGCGGGAGAATTGACCGTTTAGAGCGACAAGTACGAGATTTAGAAAATAAATTGTGGCGTTAAGCCTCCAGGGTCTAGAGTCTAGGTGCTAGGGGCTAGTATGATGACTTAACAGGGACTAGCTCTCTACTCAGCCCACAGCACTGTCTATAGGAGGACTGATTTTGAAATCAATTTTACTCAGCGTGGGTTTCATGCTGGTATGTGTTGTAGTTTTGGTATTAGCACAAGTTGGCAGTAAGCCAGACACAGCTGTTGCAGCTAATTTGACACAAACTATACCAGCACCGATAAATCTTACTGAAAACAATACATTGATTGCGAGTAATACTATGTCTGATGATAATGTGGTAACGAATCCTTCGGGATTGAAATATGTGGAAATTGAAGAAGGAACCGGGGCGACTCCTGAACCGGGACAAACAGTGGTAGTGCATTACACCGGCACTTTAGAAGACGGTACAAAGTTTGATAGTTCACGCGATCGCAAGCAACCTTTCAGCTTTAAAATCGGCGTAGGGCAAGTCATTCAAGGTTGGGATGAAGGACTCAGCACTATGAAAGTAGGCGGTCGTCGTCAATTAATCATCCCCTCAGAACTAGGTTATGGTTCCCGTGGTGCTGGTGGTGTGATTCCGCCTAATGCCACCTTATTGTTTGATGTGGAATTATTGGATATTAAGTAGGGACTGGGAGACTGGGGGCTAATTTTAAACCTGACATTACACAATATTTTAGGCTTGCCCTAGGTTAACCTAAACTACTATTTTAGGGACTGGGGCAATTTTCTCCCCTATCTCCCATTTACCTACTTACTCGGCGTTCGCTCATTTTTGACCAGAAAATTTAATTAACCCTTGCAGGGCTTGTAATCTAGGCTGCACAGGCAATTCAGGTGTTTTTACCTAAAACAAGGTTTTAGCCATTTTTATGGTTTATGCCCCTCTGCGCCTTCCTTGGAGACTCACGTTAAATAGATGCTTCTAGAAGCCGAATATAAAGGTAATAAATCTTACTTTGTATTGGCTGCTTACTTAAAAATAGCCCTTTCCCCTTTGAATTAAGGCTTTAATTCAATTTCGAGTTTAAAAATAAGCGAACGCGTAGTACTTACAAATCTCTCTTTCAATTTCACTCAAATTCGTATTGTGCTTTACATAATCACGGAACCAAGTACAACCCAGCAACAGTAATTCGTCTATACTTGTTTGCTTTGCTTCTCTGCCTTTTTTGCTGCTCTGTACTTTGATATCATTAACAGAAAAAAGGCTAGAAAGGCTAATGCAGCTGCAACTACCAGGACTTTATCAACAGCATCTCTTGCCGTCAGTCTCAACGCAAGCAAGAGTAGTACCAATACTATGATGACTTTAATTAAAAATCCTTTTTCGCGTGCTGCTTTCAACTCATTTAAATTATGTTGTTGCTTACGAATAAAAGAAACCAGATAATCATGCACCAATTGATACCTATCAGCCGTAGATTCGGGTAATAGCAACACTAGACCAGATTGCACAAAAATTTCTAAAACTAAATCTAATTTACTAGATTCTCCAAATAAATTCGCTATCAACTCCGCTTTAGTTTTCAAAGGACGAGTATTATTTTCATCTGTAAGTAAATATAAAAGTAATCTAGCAACCCTTTCATTTTCTGTTCCACAATCTTGAATAACTGATTCTAAAAATCCTTCAACCAGATTTTCTTTAGTCCCAAATTCTTGATACTTTTTTAAAGTAGTAATTTTCTCAGTTTGCAACTGCATCCCCACAAGTTGCAACTCAATGGGGCGTACCTCGCCAATATTCCCCGCTAAATCCTGTACTAATTGGTCAATTAAAGCATCTTCTAAATAAGATTGATTTGTCTTCCTATCTTCTGCAATCACACTTTCTGACCCGGAGTCACCTGTTAAACCAGATTTCAAAGCCTCTCTCCTCGTAGGAGAGAGGTTTGGAGAGAGGCTTTGGAAATGTGTACGCCGAGTCAAAGTTTGAATCACCGTCTTAGCATCATCAACTGAAAAATTACCCAAATAATAGCGAATATTTTTAGCCAGAATATTATTATTAATTATCGCTAAATCAAACAGCCGTTCTAACTCTAATAAATAATGTAAATAATCTTCTCGTAAAGACAAAATTACCTTCACAAAAGGAATATTTAAACATTGATGCAAAAACTCATAAAAACTCCGCCTATCACCTTGATCTGTATAAACAAAGAAAAATTCTTCAAACTGATCAAAAATCAACACCGTTAACAAATTACGGTCAGCATTTTTTTGCAACTCTGCCAAAATAGCATCAGCAGAATTTAGAGAACTAGCATTTAACGACTTAATATTATTCGCCAAACACTGACCCAACATTCCCGCCCAACCAGTGTAAACGCGCAACAAAATAGGTAAAACATTCCGTCCCTCAATTGGTTCTTGTTGCAGTGCAGGAATTAAAGCACCTTGTAAAATAGAACTTTTACCCACACCTGACTGACCATAAATTACAGTCAGTTTATGCTGAGTGCTGCTAATTCTTTCCCGTAAACGCTGCACATCTTGACCCCGACCAGAAGCGGCAATTTCTTGAGCCACACTGTCTGTATTTTCTCCTTGCAACTGTGCCGGATTTATTGCTTGTCGCTGAGGATTTAAATAAGATGCCCCAACAAAAGGCCGAAACCCATATTGATGTTCAATTTGAAATTGTTCTTGCTTCAAATTAAAAGCTAAACGATATGCAGCTTTATCAAAATAAAGTAAACGTAATTTCTCTAAAATTGCGATATATAATTGCGGGTCATATTGCGGATTACATAAAGGTTTAGCAGTTTCTAGCTGATTAATTGCAGCTGTAATGTCGCCTAAACCCTCGTAAGCACCAGCTAAAATAAATTGATATAAACTCTGTTCATGAAGTGCTAAATTAGACCTATCCTTTAATATTTTCAGTGCCTTTTCTGCCAATTGTCGCGCATCATCCCAACGTGACTCTTGTAACCCCACTTCTGCCAAAAAGCCGTAATCTTGGGCTAATTTATGAGAATTGCCATATCTTTCATGTAGTGGCAAAGATTTATCAGCGAGACTTTTTAAATCTGACCATGCTGTTAAATTTCGCAGCACTTCACCCAAATGATTAATATACTTAGCGACCAAATCTAGACGCTGAATTTGTTCAAAAATATTTAAACCATCTTGCAAATAGATTCTTACAATTATCCAAGATGATGGATTATCTAAACGATTAATTACAGCTTGCCGAGAATAAACTAAAGCAATATGAACTAAAACTATACCTTGCCGTTCTTGATAATTATCATTTGCTTGCCATCCAGCCAAACTTTGCAAATAATGTGCCAAAGCTAAATCAAGTCTGTCATAAAGATCTTAGTGGTGCAGAAAAGTCTTGAACCGCTTGTATACCAGGAGTCTGACTGAGAC
>NZ_CAWUDM010000109.1:0-18132 GCF_963920855.1 Nostoc sp. CCY0012
AGGCGGGGTGAGGTCAAAAACTAGACTTGCATGTTATTTAATTCATATTCCTTATGAGTTAAGCAAAAAGTTTTCCTGCCACACTCGTAACTCATAACTGTATATTTTAAATTTCTATTGTGCTAGACCAAGTTTTCCCTAGATCAGCAACATCATCCAAGCGCCTACCTAACCAGCGTTGGCAAATTTATCCTCAGCAACCAGAATTTGCCCAAAAGTTGGCGACAATCAACAATATTTCCCCGATTATTAGCCAGCTATTAATTAATCGTGGCATTACTACACCAGAAGCAGCACAAGCATTTTTAGATCCAGAGTCTTTAATTTTACCTTCACCATTAGAAGACTTTCCCGATTTAGCAGTGAGTGTGGAGTTATTACAACAGGCGATCGCAACGAAAGCTAAAATTGCTATCTGTGGTGATTACGATGCTGATGGTATGACTAGTACTGCATTACTGTTGCGTAGTCTCCGCAGTTTAGGCGCTCAGGTAAATTATGCCATTCCTAGTCGGATGCACGAAGGCTATGGCATTAACAAGCGGATTGTGGAAGAGTTTCACAGTGAAGGTGTAGAACTAATTTTGACTGTAGATAATGGGATTTCTGCATTTGAACCCATCGCCAGAGCCAGAGAACTTGGTGTAAAAGTAATTGTTACTGATCACCATGACATCCCTCAAAAACTACCCCCAGCCAACGCCATTCTCAACCCCAAACTTATAGCCGAATCCTCACCTTATCGCGGTGTTGCAGGTGTGGGTGTCGCGTATATTTTGGCGGTATCTCTAGCCCAACAGTTAGGAGAAATGAAAGGTTTAGTCAGTCCGATGTTAGCCTTATTTACCTTAGGAACCATCGCAGACTTAGCCCCCTTAACAGGTGTAAACCGTCGCTGGGTAAAGCGTGGTTTAAAACAGTTACCCAAATCTCATTTACCTGGGATACAAGCATTAATTCAAATGGCTGGTGTCCAAGCTAGGGGAGAAGTGGGGGTGCAGGGGTGCAGGGGTGCAGGGGGAGAATAATATAAGTTTTTCATCCGCCACATCCGCCAAATCCCTCAAACCCGAAGATATCGGTTTCCGCCTGGGGCCACGAATTAACGCCATTGGCCGCATTGGTGATCCTCAGACTGTGATTGAGTTGCTGACGACAGATGATATGGGGATAGCGTTGGAACGCGCTATGCAGTGCGAACAAACCAATACTAGGCGCCAACAATTATGCGAGGAAATTGAACAAGAAGCGATCGCTTATGTAGAAACGGAATTTGTGTCATCATTACCACAAGACCGGGTATTGGTGGTTGTGCAACCCAACTGGCATCATGGTGTAATTGGCATTGTCGCTTCCCGCTTGCTGGAACGCTATGGTGTTCCTGTGTTTATTGGTACCTATGAAGATGAGCAACTGATTCGCGGTTCGGCTCGTGGTATTCCTGAGTTTAATGTGTTCGAGGCGTTGGAATGTTGTCACGACTTACTAGGTAAATTTGGGGGACACAAAGCAGCCGGGGGTTTTTCATTACCAGCCGAGAACTTACCCAAATTGCGATCGCGCTTGTGTGAGTTTGCTAACCAATGTCTAGAACCACAGCACCTCAAACCACTACTGAAAATTGATGCTCAAGTTGATTTTTCCCAAATAAATCAGCGGCTTTATCAAGAGTTGAATGCCCTGCATCCTTGCGGTATGGATAACCCTGATCCGATATTTTGGACATCGCAAGTCCAAGTTGTGGAGCAACAAACCGTAGGAAAAGGTCATATCAAGCTGACACTTGCCCAAACTATGAATGACCAACAGTATAAATTTAAAGCGATCGCCTGGCGTTGGCGCGATTATTTCCCCCTACCATCACAAATCGATATTGCTTACAAGTTGCGAGAAAATCACTTTAATGGTAATACGAGTATTGAGCTAGAGTTACTAGGTGTAAGATTGCCTCAGGTTAACTCTAGAAGGTTATCGCCTGATCGTCTATTTTATAATTCTTCAACTCAAACATTAAAAAGCAAATTCCAACTCAACCAGCGCCCCTATACTTGTGGTATCTATCAAAACGCTGGTTTACCAGAATTAAGAATTAAAAACTCTCAAGGCAAAGTTTTAGTCATGCACCCAGGACGTACAA
This sequence comes from Nostoc sp. CCY0012, assembly GCF_963920855.1. Classification (NCBI taxonomy): domain Bacteria; kingdom Bacillati; phylum Cyanobacteriota; class Cyanophyceae; order Nostocales; family Nostocaceae; genus Nostoc; species Nostoc sp. CCY0012. The sequence continues at coordinate 2,138 of NZ_CAWUDM010000109.1, forward strand.
TCGGTCTACTAGGCACAAATCGAGAAGATGCTATCGAGGTGGATATCTCTCAACCACAATATGACAGTATTATTCAAGCTGCACTTCAGGCATTATCAAACCAGAATGCTGAGTCATAAATCTGGAATGAACTCAGCACTCAGCACTCTTAAAGGTTGCCGTTACGAAACGCTAGCACAAAGATAACGGCTGGGCCAGCAATGATGATTAATGAAACGGAAAGTAGCTGAAAAATAACTTCCCAATTAATACTGCTTAAAGCGTCAAACATTTTTCCCTTGTCCTCTTAATCGGCTTGAAAAATACAGTAAATCAGTTGCCAAATCTGCTATTAATCATATCTGTTCACGGCCTGTTACATTTAATTTACTTAACAAAATTATAGGAAAAGATATAAAATGGCAAACTGGCAATGTGTCAAGCAATGTGGGGCCTGTTGTAATCTTGATCCCGCAGATCGTCCAGATATAGAAGACTATCTTTCACCCGCAGAGTTGGAACAATATCTGAGTATGGTAGGTGAAGATGGATGGTGCATTAACTTCGACCATACCAGCCGAGAATGCCGCATCTACTCTCATCGTCCACGTTTCTGTCGTGTAGATCCAGAAATTTTTCAGGATATGTATGGCATCGAATCAGAAGAACTCAACGATTTTGCCATTGACTGTTGTCGCCAGCAAATAGAAGGAGTATATGGCGATCGCAGTTTAGAAATCCTCCGTTTTGACAAAGCCATTGGTTTTTGAACATGACATTTTTTGCCTTGGGGTTGCAATTTATTACAAAAATCTGAGAAAATGAGAAAATTATGAAAGCAATCCCACAACCAAACTACTGCCTGTGAAACTTGACTCTGTACCTGTAAGTTTTTCTGTCACATCTGAGCCTGAAAACCAGCCAGAACTAAAAGATGACAACGAAACGAACTTAACTGCCGTAATTATTGAACCACTCCAGCCTGTAGTTGTCGATCATCAAAAAAAGCAGGAATCAGTAGCAGCAATTTTTGGCACTACTTTCATTACTATATTTCTCGCAGAAATCGGCGATAAAACCCAGCTATCCACCTTATTAATGAGTGCAGAATCACATTCACCGTGGGTAGTGTTTCTCGGATCTGCGGCTGCACTGATAACTACCAGCTTATTAGGTGTACTTTTAGGTAGTTGGATCTCCAACCGTCTTAGTCCCAAAACTGTAGAAAAATCAGCCGGAGTAATGTTATTGCTAATTTCCCTGATGCTCGCCTGGGATGTGATTGGTAATTATTAGCCGCCGAAGCGTTCTCCCTGATCCCCCACTCCCCACTCCCTACTCCCTACTCCCTACTCCCCAAAACTATGGAATGGCATCTTTTAGGACTCAGCTTCGTGACAGTTTTTTTGTCGGAATTAGGTGATAAAAGTCAACTAGCGGCGATCGCACTTTCCGGACGTTCTCGATCTCCTCGTGCAGTCTTCTTCGGTACGGCTGGCGCGTTACTGTTAACTAGCCTTTTAGGATCATTAGCTGGGGGTGCTGTAGCAGAGTTATTACCCACACGGTTACTCAAGGCGATCGCGGCTATTGGGTTTGCTATCCTCGCCGCACGTTTGCTGTGGTTTAATAATGAAGAAACATCCTCAGATTCTCAACCAACACCTTAATTAAAAAGCCCCGATATTAAATCAGGGCTTTCGTTGTAGCCATCAATGCTACATCTATATCTATGTAGAGTGTCTCTAAGCTTGCTGTCGCCAGCACCAGTTGAGGAGTGTACCACCTGCCACTAATTTGACTGCTTCTAGAAAGAAATAACCACTGTGGAGTAAATTCATCTCCGTCGGAATTGCAGATGCTGATCCAAATAAGTTCAGACTAGTTCCTACGGCGCACATTTGCGGAGTTAAGAAATATGTATCCAACAGAACTATTGCCAGCAGTAATATTCCCGAAATAATAACGCTAGGATGCCAACGAGATATAGTTTTGCTTAAAGCCAGTACGCCAGTTAAAACTACAGCCGCAGATAATAATTCCAAGCGATTAAAATTCCAAAAAATCACATAGCCTGCTGTAGCAAAACCTGCTTGGCTCATCATGCCTGAAAGGTAAAGACTAGGCATAATTACCCAATCTAAAACTAAGCTAGCACTCAACCAAAAGCCCAAAGCAAACATGACAGCAGTTTGCCAAGAGGTTCTTTTTAATTCAACTGTAGAAATAGCATTCATAAGAATAATTGCTGGTGTTTTATTTGTAGTCTGTAACTCAAAGAGCCACTTTGACAACACATCTCAATTATCTAGCAAAAACATATTGATAAATGCAAAAAGTAACGATTGTTATTTTTTTGATGTATTAATAAATATTCACTTTTTTAAATAAGTTTGAAATTCTTAAAATAAATTTACGTTTGCAGATGAAACTAAAAATCTTACTCTTGGGGAGCATCCCAATTTGGCAAAAATATCAAGCACTGACGCAAGGTTAGGTTCCGTCGAACTCACGTTTAATTACCTTGTGTCACTTCCAAATAAATATACTCTAATCGCACAGGTTGACGAGCAATAGAATCAATGGCTATTCCTTCAAAACGGGCGATAATTTCTTTTAATTCTAGAGGTTCAGGCAACCAAAAAGCCAACTCATTACCATAATATTTGTGGGTAAAACCATATTCTTGAGCGCGGGCGATCGCTTGCTCTTTTTGGTTGGTTTGTACTAGTATGACTTCTTGAGCGGGAATTAATGTGCGTAACTCGGCTAAACTCCCTTCAGCTAAAATTTGCCCGTTTTTGAGAATGCCAATTCTGTCACACAGTCGCTCGGCTTCATCTAATAAATGTGTGGTTAATAAAACGGTAATGCCCTGATTTTTGAGTTGTCTAATTAATTCCCAAATTTCATATCTGGCTTCAATATCTAATCCTGTTGTGGGTTCATCTAAAATTACTAATTGGGGTTGATGTACCAAGGCGACTGCAATATTCAACCGTCGTCGCATTCCGCCGCTGAGAGTTTCTACAGGACTGTTGGCTCTATCTAATAAGTTTACAGATGTGAGAGTTTTCTGTATTTGTTTTTTGCGTGTTTCCCGGTTTAAGCCGTAAATATTGGCAAAAAAGTTGAGATTTTCGGCACAAGATAGGGTTTTATAAAGTAAGTTCTCTTGGGGTGCAATGCCAATTATTTTTTTTGTTGTCTCGGAAACTGGTTGATTATTGATTGTAATTTCACCACTATCAGCTTTGAGTAAGTTACAAATAATATTAATTGTTGTTGTTTTTCCAGCTCCATTTGCACCTAGTAATCCATAAATTTCTCCTGGGTCGATGTGTAGGTTTAAGTTTTGTATTACTTTTGTTTTGTTGTAGGATTTATTTAGATTGGTGATTTTTAGCATAATTTTTTTAGCTTAAATAATCCGAATATAAGAAAGAGGACTAAAGTACTCACTACGAGCTAAAGTCTTCTTTCTACTATGAGCATTCGGCGATAAGATAACCAGCCACCGATAACCATTACTAGAGCAAATATTAATAAGAACCAAAAATGTGAACTGATTTGTGTAATTCCATGACCTTGGGATGAAACTCCTACAAGGGCTTCATTCATATGATAGATAGGATTATATTTGGCAATATTAATCAGGGTTGGGGGAAATAATGAAGCTGGTAAAAATGCTCCTCCGAGAATTAGCAAAGGAACACCAAAGGCAGCTACTAAAGCGTTAACATCTTCAGTACGCCGCGCTAATTGTGTACCTAAAATAAAGCCTAAGCCTACGTAAGCAATAATGCTTATAAAAATAATTACCAGTCCTAAAAAAATAGAACCATTGAAAGTTGCACCCCAAAAAGCGGCAATTGTATAAACCAATAGCGTTTGTCCTATGCCAATGCAACTGTGAGCGAGAAAAATTCCTAAGAAGTAGGATGTACCACTCAAGGGCGAAATAAACAGGCGTTTGAGGGTTTGTTGTTCTCTCTCGGCAACTACGGTAGCTACACTACCGCCCAAACAACTAAAAAATAATGCCGCGCCTACTAAAGTTGAGGGTGCAGCATAGGCAAAAGCTTCAGCTAGTGGTAGTTCGGCGCGTTCCGCCAATATAAATCCACTGAGGATTAATAGGGAAATGGGGAAAATACTCCAAAAAATTAAGCTGCGTCTGCGGCGCAACAGTTCAATTAAGATGCGCTGAGTCACAGCTATGGTTTCACGCCAATACTTCATAAGTGGGGAGTGGGAAATTTTATACTTATTGAATAATTTACAGTTGTCAGTATGAGTATTACTGTCTAGTGTACTGTTAACGCCTTACCCGATAGGGTTATGCATTTTATGAAGATTACTTAGGTCTTGGTAGCTAATTATTAAATAATATATTAGACTATCAAATAATCTTGTCATTTGTGAAAACAAATTTTGCTGTGTGATAACCCCTCAGATAAAAATGTTTACTATAGAAGTTGAAGATGTGGTATTCTCAAAAACTATAGTTAAAGATTTAGTGTTTTTTGGAGTCAGCAAAATTAATTTGTTTCATGAAAAATTAAAATAGAAAAATACCCTAAAGGCTCAATAACTGAAAGTCTTATTTCACGCCAGTCCTTGTTCGTGAAGCATTAATATTTTTACCAATGAGTTTACTATTTAATTCACCAGAATCATCTGTTATCTCCCGTCGGACACTGCTGAAATTGTTTGGAATTGGGGCAATTGTTGGCGGAACTGGATACTCCCGTTTTACTAAACCAAAGCCAACTGTCTTCCAAAAAGATACCCTCAGTTTGCCACGAATCTTAAATAAAAATAAAAGTGTTGTAGTAGTTGGTGCTGGTTTAGCTGGTTTAGCTTGTGCATATGAATTGAGTCAGCGGGGATTTGTGGTCACACTTTTAGAAAAAGCCCCCCAACTCGGTGGTAAAATTGCCAGTTGGCCCATAGAAGCTGCTGGTGAAAACTTCATGATGGAACATGGATTTCATGGTTTTTTTCCCCAGTACTACAATCTTAAAAGTATAGTTTCGGAACTGGAAATCACGAATAATTTTCAATCATTAAACTTTTATTCTCTCGTTTACCGTAATAATAAATACCAACCAGAGGTATTTCGTCCCAGTAATTCGGCTTTTCCTTGGAATATTGTAGACTTAGCGATCGCCTCTCCTAATCGGTTACGCTGGGGCATTAATTTGACGAAATTTAAGCATTTACAAGTCTTCCAGGCCATTACTGGGTTTCAGCGAGACAAAAATTATCAGCGGTTTGATAATATTTCTGTGGCTGACTGGGTAAAAACCGAATTTCCCCAGGGTTTATATGACTTGTATTTTCTCCCCTTTGCCAAATCTAGCTTGAATGCACCAGATGAAATGAGTGTGGGTGAACTGATGCAGTTCTTCCATTTTTATTTTTTTGGGAACCCGGAAGGTCTAGCTTTTAATGGCACTGTAGATGATATGGGTACTAGTTTAGTGCAACCCATCGCTCAGGCAATTACGAGTAATGGTGGCACAATTATTACTGAGGCTACTGTAAGTGAGATTCCGGCTATAGACGGTAAGATTGATACCTTAAAATATTATCTCGGCAGTAATCAAAATAATGTGCCTTTTTGGGTCAAACGTAACTCAGTGATTACTGATGGCAAGGTAGAATATTTTGGTGCGGCTGATGAAGTCTATGCAGTTCCGTCTGATAGCAAAGAAGCGATTTCCTTAACTTGTACTCATCAAGGTTGTACTGTCAAACAAGCAGCCAATGGTCAGTTTCATTGCCCTTGTCATGGGGCAGTGTTCGCGGCTGATGGTAAAGTTTTGAAAGGGCCAGCCAAACAAGATTTACCGAAGTTTCAAGTAGTGCAAAGACAAAATGACGAGTTGCAATTAATAGCGATGAATCATGAATCAGCACCACCGCAGACGATCGCCGCAGATTATTATGTCTTTGCTACCGATGTCCCTGGTGTACAGCAACTATTTAAGCGAGTGAGAGGAGATGTAGATCCACAAGTGCGATCGCAAGTGGAAAAATTGAGTATTGCTGATCCCTTTGCTGTATGTCGTTTTTGGTTTGACCGTGATTTTGCCTGGGAACAAAGTAATTTTACCTCTTTATCTGGTTACCAGTTAACTGACAGCATCACCCTTTATCATCGCATCCAACAACAATTTATTGATTGGTCGCAACGCACAGGCGGGAGTGTGGTTGAGTTACACGCCTATTGTTATAAAGAAAAGGAATTTCCCACTCAAGGGGCTTTGTTGACAACTTTTGAACAAGAACTATATGAAATTGTCCCTGAGTTGAAACAAGCAAAAATGTTGCATCGAGAAATCGTCAATCAACGTAACTTTTCAGGATACCCACCCAAGAGTTATCCAGAACGCCCAGAATCTAGTACTGGTGTTCCTAACTTAATCTTTGCGGGGGATTGGGTGAAAATGCCTTTTCCTTGTGGGTTGATGGAACGGGCGGTAAGTAGTGGGTTATTAGCAGCCAATGAGATTTTACATCGTGAGGGTTTACAAAGGCGATCGCTCTTGTCGGTGAATCCAGAGGGAATGTTGCAGATTTAATGTAGAGGGCGCGGAAAAAATGATGCGTTAGACACAGACAGCATAATTGAAGTTCAAGAATGCAGTGATTTAGAAGTTGGGTAATCTCTGAATTGAAGGAATACTCACTCTTGTTTGTTTTTGAAAGTAATCACGGGAATAGTAGTTTTGGCGGTTGCTATTGTCCAAAAACTGAGTGTAATTTTGCAACATGATTTGATTACCAGAATGACCCAAAGTTAAGAAGGAATTGGCAAAATTCTTGTTATAGTTGGCTGAAGCATATTTATGGTCAGTATCTTGAACATTGGTACCATAGGTTGCTAATGATTTACTTCCCCAATCACAATCAGTGGGATGACATTTACCAAATACTCGGATGTTTAATTTGTTGCCCCCGGCTGAGGTGATGACTAAGCGAGTAATCCCGCGAGTATTACTGTCTCGATTCACCCAAGTCCCTATAAAGTCAGCCGGTGCAGCCATAGCTGGACTAACTAAAGCTGTAGATAAGGCTAAACTGGCAGCAGCCAAACTTAAAGTACGTTGTAACATTTTGTTCTCCTTTTTTATTGCGAATTGCGAACTGTTTTTATTTCTCTGTGTTCTCTACGCCTCTGTGGTATGTAAATTCACCATCAATCTATAAACGCCACTTTTCACTCCAAGCACCTGTAACATTAAACCCACCAGTTACAGGATTTAACTTCAAAGAACCCCAGCCAAAGGTATTACAAACTGGGCCGAAAACAGTACCACAAATATCACCTGCACCGTAACCATTAAAAGAACGTGTGCCGATATGGGAATATGTAGAATTGCCCCAATTGCCATTACCAAACCAAGTAGTATTTCTCATCCCAGCCCGGAGAACACAACGTAAACCACTACCTTGACGATTACCATTCAAATCAGAAACTTTGTATTCATCAAAATGCTGACCGCAAGTCCTTGGTCTGGGTAATGGTCTGTAGCTTGTCGCCCTAACTAAGTGCCATTGTTCATTCCATGCACCAGTAACACGTATAGTAGATGGATTGACTATTTGGATATTGATGTTACCGTTGGGAAAATTATTGTTGATGTTTTCACCATTACCATGAATATCAGAAGCGTAACCAACAAGATTAGAACCTCTGTAAACAGCTTGTCCTACATGGCGATAAGTGGAACCACCCCAATTGCCTTCGCCGTACCATGCTAATCGGGGAATTTTACTTCCTGGTCTACCTTCGCTGAATTTGACGCAACGAATACCAGCGCCTTGACGATTATCCAATGGTCTGACCACATAAGTACTCATATGCTGACCACAACTAAAGTTTGTTCTTTGTGGTGTTGGTAATGGGCGTACTTGGGCGAAAACGGTAGTTGCAGTAGAGAGTGCTACCATACTACCCAGTGTTAAAGATTTAAATACTAGGCGAAACATGACTATTCTTCCTTGTAGTAAAGTTTTTGCAGGCGACTTTTTTTAACGCCTTCACTCTTCCTATAGGTCGGCTGACAATTTTTTATGCAACCTCGACAAAGCATTATTGAAATTTTTTCGACTTTCGTACAATTTGAGGCGGATCGTTTTAGTCATTGGGCCACAGAATCAAAATTGCGTCGCAGCATCCAAGGTTGTCTGAATAAGACACCAAAAGAATCTGCGGAAAATTTTTGGGTGCTATATTGGTTTAAGTTTTGGCAGGTTCCAGAAACTAAATGTCTCGCCCAGCAACATCTCATTGCTTATTTACAAGAACCCTGCTATTGGATTTCTCAAAAAACAGCCGCTAACTTTGTGAGTACGCAATATAAACTTTCCGATTGTTTTCAAATTGCGATCGCTCAAGTTGATAAAGTCCTAAAAGGTTATAATCCCAGTCACAACAGTACTTTAAAAGGCTACGCCAGTATTGTTTTTGGGAGTACTATCCGCGATATTTTACGCCAACGTCGGGAAGTCGATATCTGTACAGATTGGGGTTTGTTGCGTAAGATATCCCAAAAACGGTTGCAAGAATCTTTGCAAAATGCTGGCTTATCTCCAGATACCATTCATAGTTACATCGTCGCTTGGCAATGTTTTAAAACTCTCTATGTGCCTACCATATCTGGTAACTCTCGCCAACTTTCCCGCCCAGATGATCAACTTTGGCAGGACATCGCCCAAGCTTACACTGCACAAAATAATCAAAAAGTCAATATCCAAACCTTAGAAAGTTGGCTAGTAAATGCTGCTAAGGCTGTGCGGAAATATCTGTATCCCACACCCGATTCATTAAATATCTCCAAAGGTGGTGATGATTCTTGGGAATTACTTGATAACCTACCAGGGACACAACAAGAATCTTTAATAAATGAAATTGTTGCCCAAGAAGAAGCCCAAACCAGGACTTCTCAGCAAACTGAAGTTAAACAGGTGTTAGCTCAGGCGATCGCTCAATTAGAACCACAAGTCCAACAGATTTTGCAATTGTACTACGCTCAACAACTAAATCAAGACGGCATCGCCAAACAGCTAGACATGAAGCAGTATACAGTTTCACGGCGATTAACCAAAGCTAAAGAAATTTTGCTGCGGTCTTTAGCTAGTTGGAGTCAAAATACTTTGCATATTTCTGTCACCACAGACCTACTAACAAGTATGAGTACTGTGATTGAGGAATGGTTACACAACTACTATAATGCGCCCACTCACTAACTTATGCTAGAACAGATGGTCACGTCTGTTGTACCGGGGAAGTGAATTTTCCCTAATAAATTCCACACTAGCCGCCGATTTCTCCGGAGTAAACCCTATGACTGCTAACACCCCCATCTTAACTTTTGCGTCAACAGACCTGATTTTGGAAATTCCCGCCAATGTAGAACATCAAGCACAACTTCACAGTCAATCTTTTGCTGATATTGGTAGTTATCAAGCATATGTTAATGAACTGTGTTTAGGTGCTGTTTTGCCTTGGTTGCAAGAGGATTTTACACCCCAAGCCAAAGTTTGGCCTCATACCAAAGCTTTATCCAGCTTTTGGGAACTGGTGAATGGCACCGCAGTCATAGTAGACGCAACGAGATTTATCTTAGTTCCCAGTGAAAATATTGATAGTAGTGAATTGCGTGTACCGCAAGAATGGGTAGATATTCCGAGTTGGGTGGGTGATTATTACTTAGCAGTACAAGTAGATCCAGATGAAGGCTATGTGAGGGTTTGGGGGTATTGTACCCATGAACAACTGAAAAATAAAGGCAATTATGATCCAGGCGATCGCACTTACGCTTTAGATGCAATGGATATGATTGCTGATATTAGTATATTGACTGTGGCCCAAGAATTTTGTCCCCATGAAGTTACACGCAGTCTCACCCCAGAATTACCGACATTACCACAAGCACAAGCCCAAAATTTACTTAACCGCCTGGGAAAGTCCGAAGTCGTTACCCCGCGTTTAGCCGTCCCTTTTTCCTTGTGGGGTAAATTAATTGAACATGGCGGTTGGCGACAAAGTTTATATGAACAACGTTTAGGTTTACCAGAACAGCGGTCAGTGGCGCAATGGTTGCAAAGAGGTGTTTCCCAAATAGCCGCAGATTTAGGCTGGGGTAAGTTAGATCTGCAATTAAGTGCGGCTGGGGCGCGGAGTGTGGAAGAAAGACAACCGGGTGTTAGCTTATCACGTCAGCTGGCGATCGCCGGGCAAGTATATGAATTAATCATTACACCCCAAGGTGAACCAGACGCCCCATATTGGCGCTTTGAGTTACGCAACGCCACAGTAGGTGCAGCCATACCCGGTGGTTTTAAACTGCGACTCCTCACCGAAGATTTACAACCTTTTCCCAACAATGAAGATATAGCCACCACGGCCGTAGAACAACTTTACGTAGAAGTTGCCTTAGAAGCAGGAGAAGGCATAGTCTGGGAAATCGAACCCCTTCCCGACAGTTATGACCGCGAAATCCTCAAATTTTAAGTTTTGATACGGCTTTTTTCCTGATAGGGTGGTAGATAACTCTGCCATATATTCACATCAAAAATAAACAGCCATGAGAGAAAAACCACAGCAACAAATGCAAAGATGGGCTATGTTGTGTCACTTTCTCTGGTTTATTGGCGTAGATTGTGTGGTTTAGTATTTCTGGGTATTCCTTTGTATTTGCCACGGAATATTTTGGCACCATTAATAATTTGGCAACTCAAAAAATTACAATATCCTTGGGTTGATTTATAGTGCGGTGCCAACTATTGCCGAGCGCGAGTTTTATCAATATTCAGTCAACAATGTAACTAAAAGATTTTAGGATAATTTAAGCTAAATACGATGTACGAACAAATTTCTCACTCACTGTTAAATTCCATACTAGATGATTTAAAGCCGGAAATTCGTCGGCAAGATTTGCGGCATTTTTATACCCGTCTTGGCGCGAACTTTTACGCTATTTATTCTCTGTTTTTTACACTATACGGGCATCGTGATGATTTTGAACGGCAAATGTTACGGCTAGTGGAAACAATGGCCAAAGGCTATATTGATCGCTCTCCAGAGTTAGAGCGGTTGGATATTCAACGTGAGCAAGACCACAATTGGTTTTTGTCGCAAAAATGGGTAGGGATGGCTCTTTATTCCAACGGTTTTGCCGAAAACCTGGCAGATTTAGAAAACAAAATAGGCTATTTTCAAGAATTAGGCATAAATATGGTGCATATTATGCCGATTTTGATGTGTCCTACTGGTCAAAGTGATGGGGGCTATGCCATCAGTGATTTTAGACAAATTGACGATCGCGTTGGTGATTTAGAAGATATTCGCGGACTTGCCAAGGAGTTCCGAAAGCGTGATATTTTGCTGGTTCTGGACATTGTGCTTAACCATACTTCTGATGAGCATGAATGGGCGCAAAAGGCGAAGATGGGCGATCGCAGTTTTCAAGATTACTATTTTATCTTTGAAAACAGAGAAGTCCCTGATATGTTTGAGCAAAACATGCCAGAAGTTTTTCCTGAAACAGATCCGGGCAATTTTACTTGGAATGCCGAGATGGAAAAATGGGTGATGACGGTTTTTCATAATTATCAGTGGGATTTAAATTACAGCAATCCCAGAGTTTTTATTGAAATGCTCGACATTATTCTTTTTTGGGCAAATCAAGGCGTGGATGTTCTCCGACTCGATGCAGTTGCTTTTTTATGGAAAAAGATCGGTAGTTCTTGCCAAAACGAGCGCAACGCACATTTAATTTTGCAGTTAATGAAAGATTGTTGTCAAGTGACTGCCCCTGGTGTGTTGTTTATTGCTGAGGCGATCGTCGCCCCTGTGGAAGTAATTAAGTATTTCGGCGAAGATGCCATCGCTGCCAAAGAATGTGAGATTGCTTATAATGCTACTTTAATGGCTTTAATATGGGATGGAATCGCCACTAGAAACACTAAGCTACTTTACCAAGGCATCAAAAGTTTGCCGAATAAATTAGAACGCGCTACTTGGCTAAACTATGTGCGTTGTCATGATGACATTGGTTTGGGTTTTGACGATCATGATATTCGCGTAGCTGGTTATGAACCGAGAGCGCATAGAAAATTTTTAGTTGATTACTTAAGCGGTCAGTTTGAGGGATCATCTTCTAAGGGACTGGTGTTCATGCCTAATGAAGCTACCGGAGATGCCCGAATTTGTGGTTCACTAGCTTCTTTGGTGGGATTAGAATCGGCGCTGGAAATTGCTGATGAGGATTTGATTGCACTGGCAATTAATAGAATTTTATTAATGCACGCAATTATTCTATCTTTTGGCGGAATCCCTCTAATTTATAATGGTGATGCCATCGCTGTACTCAATGATTACAGCTATATTGATGACCCAAGCAAAACCAATGATAATCGCTGGGTACACCGCCCTAAAATCAATTGGGAAAAAGCCGACTTACGCAAACAACAAGGCACGGTGGAATACATGGTATTCAATGCTACGAAAAAAATGATTGCTATTCGTAAAGAAATTTCAGCATTTGCTGATTTTAATAACCGCGAATTGCTACACATAGAGAATGAACACTTGCTATGTTTTATTCGTTTCAATCATCAGCGTCCATCAGAAAAAGTACTGGTCATCGCCAACTTTGATGCCAATCCGCAACACTTGTATTTAGAGTCACTGAGAAATACGGGCTTCAACCTTTATAGTAACTTTGTTGATTTATATAGTGGTATGAAGCCAGAGCAATGTGATAATCGGATTACTCTAGAAGGATATCAATTTTATTGGCTGACAGAAACATAAAAAGCTTCAATACCTTAGCCAAAATAAGAGGATGAAGAGAGGCTTCAACTACCCACACTTCTCTTGCGGGTAAGTGTGGGCTTGTAAAATTCCTCAGGAATCAAATTCACGGTATGCAATCTAAGAGTTGGTGTACAGTAACTTTTGATGACACGAATTTGTCTAAACACCATTTAATTAGTAACTGGACAACTTTTTTGGTTGATTACTTTGTCGTGGTGTCACATACTCGATTGCAAAATTGATGCTAGTTTATTGTTGCACAAACTCTTTTATCCCCATTGCGATACAAGTTATGACACTCAATTTATATTTACTGCGACACGGAGAAACTACTTTTAGTCAAAGTGGTAATTTTTGCGGTGAAACTGATGCGGAGTTGACTTCCCCAGGGATGCAGATGGCATCCAGTTTTGCCGATGTTTATCAAAAATTGAAGTGGGAGGCTGTTTACGTTAGCCCCATGAAGCGCACAATTGCCACAGCCAAGCCATTTTGTGATGCTATCGGTATGGATATGCAGTTGCGTGACGGGCTTAGAGAAGGTAGTTACGGCCAATGGGAAACTAAGAGTAAATCGTTTGCTCAAGAGAATTACGCAGAAAACTATGTAAAATGGGTGACAGAACCCGCTTGGAATGCACCACTAGGTGGAGAAACTGCGGTAGATATTGCTAACCGTTCTATGCCTGTAATTGCTGAAATTCAAGAAAAACATCCCCAAGGTAATGTTTTAGTGGTTTCCCATAAAGCCACGATTCGGATTATGCTTTGCAGTTTACTGGGTATTGATTTGGGACGTTATCGCTATCGGGTGAATATTTTGGTTGCTTCGGTAAGTATGGTTAAATTTGATGTGAATGGTCCTTTGTTAGAAATATTAGGCGATCGCCACCATATACCCGATGATATTCGCTTTCGTCCGGGAACATAATAGTCCCTACTAAGTAGGACAGGGTAAATAATTAAATGTTTGTAGTGAGAACTTTAGTTCTCAAATCAGGACTAAAGTCCTGACTACGAACTGATTTTAGGTAAATTTACATTATTTTACATAGTTTGGTTTTTTCAAGTCGTTCTACTTATAGGATTGCTATTTGATTTTTGAACAGAATTAGGTATTGTAGGGTGTGTGAGAACGGAGTTCGTAATGCACCATGCCCTATATTGAGGTGCGTTACGCTATCGCTAACACACCCTACGTATTTTTAAGCGCAAAGCGCAGGCTACGCCAACGGGAATAAAACCAGATTTTTATAGACGATTTTTTATAGACGATTTGGATAATTACTATTCCTAAACTCTAGTCTCTAGTTTTTTAACAAATCAAATTTATGGTTTCTGAATTACAAACAAATCAAAATACAATTGGTGTAGCAGTAATTGGTACTGGATTTGGGCAAAAAGTCCACATTCCCGGATTTAAAGCACATCATCGCACTGAAGTAGTAGCTGTTTATCATCGAGATATTAATAAAGCCAAAGCCATTGCCAATTCCCAAAATATTCCCCATGCCTGCGACACCATTGACGATATTTTAAATTTACCAGTAGTGCAAGCTGTGAGTATTGCCACTCCGCCATTTTTACACTATGAAATGGCAAAGGCAGCATTGCAAGCCGGCAAACATATATTAATAGAAAAACCCATAACATTAAATGTATCGGAAGCAAAAGAACTTGAGCAATTAGCCCAAAAACAAGGTGTAATTGCCACAGTAGATTTTGAATTTCGCTTTGTTCCAGGATGGCAATTATTTGCCGAATTACTATCCACAAACTATGTAGGAAACAAGCGCTTAATTAAAATTGACTGGTTAGGTTCCTCCCGCGCCGATACTTCTCGTCCTTGGAATTGGTATTCTTCTCAAGATAAGGGAGGCGGTGCATTGGGGTCTTTAGGTTCCCACGCCTTTGATTATATTTCCTGGTTATTTGGCCCAGTACGCCGATTAAACGCTCATTTAAGTACTGCTATTCCCACACGTGTTGACCCTGCTAGCGGGGAATTAAAGCCCGTGAATACCGACGATACTTGTATGCTGTCACTGGAATTAGCAGATGGTACACCTTGCCAAGTTACTATTAGTGCTGTGGTTCATGCATCGAGGACACACTGGTTAGAAGTGTATGGCGATCGCGGTACATTAGTCTTAGGTAGTGAAAACCAAAAAGACTATATACATGGATTTCGAGTTTGGGGTTCCCAACCTGGTCAACCTCTGCAAGAAATCGAAATACCCCAACATTTAGTCTTTCCCCAACATTACCCTGATGGACGCATTTGTGCATTTATCCGTGTCGTAGACCAATGGGTACAGGGAATTGACCGCCAACAAGCAATAATTCCATCTTTGAGAGAAGGTGTTTATTCGCAATTACTGATGGATTTATCTCATAAATCTCATACAACATCTAGTTGGATAGATGTACCCAACTTAACCTGAGTTCGGGATAATTTGAAACCTTAATCCGCAAGTATTGGAGAAGCAATCCCAAAAGCTCTTCGGGATTTTTATTAGTAAAAACCTTTATTTATTATGCAAATTG
Organism: Nostoc sp. CCY0012; assembly: GCF_963920855.1. Classification (NCBI taxonomy): domain Bacteria; kingdom Bacillati; phylum Cyanobacteriota; class Cyanophyceae; order Nostocales; family Nostocaceae; genus Nostoc; species Nostoc sp. CCY0012. The sequence continues at coordinate 17,499 of NZ_CAWUDM010000109.1, forward strand.
ATTTTACTTTTAATCCCTGAAGAGCCGTTTAAATTTCAGTTACCTGAAGCCATAAAAGCCATTAGTAATTGTAACTGAATGACTTGGCTAATTCGGTAACATGACCGATTGCATAGACTGTCACAAATGCTTCAGCTAACTTAGTCAGTGCGGACATATCACTGAAATAACCACCACCACCATGACCGTAGCTACCACCAGAGATGACATCTACATCTTTCAATTCATTGAGAAAACTTTCGGAATCTTGAAATAATTCAGAACCGGCAATGTTTAATTCAGACAGAGTGATATTTGCCATTTTATTAGCTCCTCAAGGTTTGATTGCGAGATTTTTAATTTGACTCTCAGGGATGATTGCTAGTAAAAATATCTTGTTTATCACATCAAATAGTTTTAGCTTTCAATCCCCAAGAGCCGTTTAAATTTCAGTTACCTGAAGCCACAAAAGCCATTAGTAACCGTAGCTGAATGACTTGGCTAATTCGGTAACATGACCGATTGCATAGACTGTCACAAATGCTTCAGCTAACTTAGTCAGTGCGGACATATCACTGAAATAACCACCACCACCATGACCGTAGCTACCACCAGAGATGACATCTACATCTTTCAATTCATTGAGAAAACTTTC
>NZ_CAWUDM010000110.1:0-17902 GCF_963920855.1 Nostoc sp. CCY0012
TCAGGCTCTATCCCTTATTAAACAAGCTGTTTAGCCTTCTTGTCACCCGTTAAGACCATTTTTAGGGGCGTATTCAGAGCAGTCTTTCGCTTGTTCGGTGAGAACCAAAGAAGGTTCTACAGCACACTTGAGATAATGATTATTGGAGTAAAATCGACAATTGCGACAGGGTACTTGATGTAAAGACTTAATACTAAAAACCATTTTATGATCTAAAACAGTCCTAATTTTTTGTAATATCAAGAAAAAAACTACCCAACTGAAAATTAAAGCAATGGGTGATAAAGTGAGCGCTATATCAGAGACATCTAAGCTATCTTGTTGTGTGGGTTCTGATCTAATTTCGCTCTGAATTACCTGACGCAACTTGATATTATCAGCTACTTTATTTGGCAGAATTGGCTCGACAGACATATTATTTAACCTCGGCTATCTAATTTTTGTGTGTTTGTTTTGATACAAAGCTAATTGGTAATTTTGGAGCCACAATCAGTAATTAATTAAGTAAGAGAATAGCCAATGAATAATAAATTAAATTTTGATTAGCTTTTTGCAGCCTGAGAATATAGCAAAAATAGGTATATAGTAATACTTCCTCTATAAGTTGTAAAATTAAAGAAGACATAGAAGAATAAATCTCAAGCCTAGGCCAAGAGAGCCAAGCATTAAAAAAATCATCTTTCAAAATTGATTTAAACCTGCAAGAGAAAATAAATAATTTATACTTTGGATGTTGAGTTACTTTTAAACTCTCCACTAGTATATTTAGAAAATTCCTAGCCGTTCAAATCATGAGATAACAAGTATGCTTAATTTTTGCTTGGTTAATTTAAGACAAAACCTGTGTTCCCTTATGTATGCCTCAATTATATGTGTAACAAAATATAATTTATCGTATATCTGCCGATAGTTTTGTTCGGAATTTTCAATGATATATCCAAAGGAGTATATTAATAAAATGATCTATAATCACAGTGGTTCATGTTAAAATTTTATCCATTATTTTAAGTCTTTATTGAAAATGTAATTACTCTTTAAGCCAGTTTGTAATTAAGTACTATATGGGGTAAAATTTGGAAGAATTAATGTAATTACATAGTATATAGGGGTATTATCATGTTGAGTATTGTTCTCACTTGGATAGTTACCAGCGTCAGCTTTTTGATTATTTCTCGACTTCCCTTGGGAATTGAAATTGATAATTTTGGTAAAGCTGCTATTTCTGCTGCTGTTTTTGGCATATTGAATGCCATTCTCTTGCCAATTCTCACTTTTTTCACGTTTCCATTTATTCTCTTGAGTTTTGGATTATTTTTCTTGATATTGAATGCCATCATTTTTGCACTGGCTGCTGCCTTAGTTCCAGGTTTTACCCTCAGATGGGGTTTTTGGAGTGCATTGCTGGGGTCTTTTACTTTAGCAATTGTCAATTCTCTTCTCTTGAGTATTGTGCGGACAGCAGTATAAAATACTCTTTGCTGTGGAAATCAGAGTAAAGTCTGAGATTTTTGAGAATAAAAAATAGACGTAAATGAAAAAAAATATGACAAAATTTTTGCGAGGTAAAATAGGCTTTTTTCTTTCAGGATTGCTTCTGACAGTTCTGCTAATTTCTTGTCAAACAGTACCTAATGCTGAATCACAACCTGCAACTCCTACCGCAACTACCACTACTACAAATTTCCCTCCTGTCGCTTCTCCTGATGGTGAACTGAGTGCAAACACAGCAAAATTACCACCATTACCCTATGATTTTGGGGCGTTAGGCAAAGCTATTGATGCCGAAACCATGAAACTACATCATGACGCGCATCACGCTAGCTATGTGAATAACCTCAACGATGCCTTAAAACAAGAGCCAGACTTACAAAAAAGAAGTGTAGAATCTTTGCTCCGGGATTTAGACAGTGTTCCTGAAAATATTCGGACAACGGTACGCAACAATGCTGGTGGGCATCTCAACCATACTATTTTCTGGCAAATAATGAGTCCTGATGGTGGTGGAGAACCCACAGGGGAAATTGCTCAAGAAATTAACCAAAAATTTGGTGATTTTGCCAGCTTTCAAAAACAGTTTAACGAAGCAGGAGGCGGTCGCTTCGGTAGTGGTTGGGTATGGTTAGTGCGGAACCCAGCCGGGGAACTGGAAATAGTCACCACACCTAATCAAGACAATCCCATTATGGATGGTGCATATTATCCGATTATGGGTAACGACGTATGGGAACACGCATATTACCTGAGATATCGCAACCGTCGCGCAGAGTATTTAAGTAACTGGTGGAACGTAGTCAACTGGCCAGAAATCAACAGGCGATCGCAAGCTTCATTAAAAACTGGTAGTTAGGAGAATAGCTGCTATGAAAAGTTTGTTAATGCACAATCCTGTAGTCGTAGCAGCAGGTTGGATCGGGGCTTATATATTTATTACCGTTTTGCCCCTACTTATTTTGCTCATATATCCGCCGACGGGTAGAGAGTTGTGGACGGAGTTTTCTGTAGCCTTGGGCTTCATTGGTCTAGCGATGATGGCACTACAATTTGCCCTCACAGCCCGCATCAATCGCATAGAAGCATCCTATGGTGTTGATATCATCCTGCAATTTCACCGCTACATCTCTTTAGTAGCATTTGCCTTTATTCTGCTTCACCCGTTAATTTTGTTCGTGGTGCAGCCAGAAACACGCGGGTTGTTAAACTTTGTTACAGCCCCTTGGCGTGCTAGAGCCGCAGTTGTGGGTACATTAGCCTTAATCTTGTTAATTGTCACAACAATTTGGCGTCAACAGTTAAAAATTCCCTATGAACCTTGGCGCACATCTCATGGTATTTTGGCAGTCTTAGCAATTAGTTTGGGACTAGCACATGGCTTGGGGGTAGGCTATTACTTAAATCTGTTTTGGAAAGCAGTTTTGTGGACAGCGATCGCTCTAACTGCCCTGTGGCTACTGATATATGTGCGTTTAGTCAAACCTATGTTCATGACCAAAAAGCCTTATCTAGTAGAAGAAGTGCGTCAAGAACGGGGCGATGTCTGGACATTAGCATTAAGACCTAGAGGACACGAAGGCTTTCGGTTTGAGCCTGGTCAATTTGCTTGGATTACCTTAGGTATTTCACCATTTCGGATGCGAGAACATCCTTTTTCCATGTCTTCTAGTGGAGACAATACTGAACGCATTGAGTTTAGTATCAAGGCATTGGGAGACTTTACCAAAAGAATCAAAGACGTAGAACCCGGAACCAAAGCATTTCTTGACGGCCCCTATGGAGTTTTCACCACTGACAGGTATGAAGATACGGCTGGCTTTGTCTTAATTGCCGGTGGTATTGGCATTACACCGATGATTAGTATGCTATTGACCCATGCAGAACGCCAAGATGAACGCCCCTACATATTAATCTATGCCAGCAAGACTTGGGATGACATTACTTTCCGTGAAGAACTCCATGAATTGCAGCAAAAATTAGACCTAAGCGTTTTCCATGTCCTCAAAGATCCCCCAGAAGATTGGTCAGGGGAAACAGGCTATGTAGATAAGGAACTCTTAGAACGTCATATACCCAAACGCAGAGGTACAAGGCAGTATTTTATTTGTGCATCACCCAAAATGATGGATCAGGTAGAAGCCGCGTTGCATCAACTGGAGGTTCCCACAACTAATATCCACATGGAACACTTTAATCTGGTTTAAGCAAACAGGTGTTGAAGTAATACAGAGTTTTTTGTAAATAGCCATTTCACTGGTTTCCTGTTCACTATTTTCCAGTAGTCCCATATTTGATTAAGTTTGAATTATGCGCTACAGCATCATGCTTCAATTGGTGACAGGCATCACCACAATTTTAGTGGGTACCGCTGCCTTCTTTGCTTGGTTACAAACTCGTCCTTCTCCCAGAGAAACTACAGTCACACGCAATAGTGAGTATTTCACGTCGTATTACTTTATTCATTCTGTCAGTTCTGGCTGCGATCGCACTCATCTTGATTGCATCTCCCGCAGTCATCATCCCTCCACCTAAACCAATCCAGCCAGTCACCGTCTACGTCATTGATCAGGGTTTACATTCCCGATTAGTTTTACCCGATGGTGACAACAAATTAATTCAATATGCTTATGGTGATTGGCGTTACTTTGCATTAAACCAGCAAAACTTGGGTAGTGGAATTGCCGCACTGCTGATTCCTACTCAGGGAACCCTCGGTAGAAGAGAATATCAAGATTTAGCCGAGATGAAGCAAACTCTCAATAGCAATAATAATATACTGAGTTTTCCAGTAGCCAAACTTGACGTTATCCGGCTAAAACAATCATTAGATCAACGCTTTAATCAGAACATCACCACCCAAATATTCAATCCGCTAAATAAAATGTACTTTGTACAAGACGATTTAGATTACACCTTATATCACAATAGTAATCATGAATTAGTTGTATGGATAGAAGCATTAGATTGTCGAGTTGAAGGCTTTGTTTTGTTAGCTGATTTTAAATTATCAGAAGAAAAAATCGAGTCTTGGCGTATGAAATAGTTTTATTCTTTCAACCCATAATACATTAAATCACTTATCGCTATTATTAAGTAGGTAAACATAATTCAATATAAAAAAATTTGTTCGTAGTGAGCGATTTATCGCTCTCTTGCCACGTTTCAAAAGGCTAGAGCCGCTGACTAAAAATAAGCCTTTCTATTTCATCCATAATGCTGATTGCATTTATGTCAGATAAATAGGAAAATTAATAAGTTGAAAAATTTATAAAATTTAGCACATTCAATGAAACTTACTAAAAAAAAACTGATATTCACCGCAATCTCTGGCGAGAACGTCTAATTGCCATTCTTGCTTTAATTAATTTAATGTTAGTGTTTTTTGATATCAGCTATCTGTATGCACGGGATTTTTATGTGCAAATTATCCCCAGCCTTGTGCAAAACTACGACCCAATTAAAGGTATTAAACCTCATCCAGCAACCGAGAATTACCTTCAGCAAGTAGAGACATTAGAAGCCCAAGTTATAGCCTCTGGCTTACCATCCCCTCAAGTAGAAAAAGAATTAGCCCAATTACGTCTGCTAAGTTTGCAAATTATTGAAGATAATCCCTTTGCAGTGGCAGATAAAACCAGTAATCTGGAAAAAATTCAAGACGAAATGCGTCAACGAACAGGAATTACTTCAGCTCGTAATGCTTTTGCTAATTTTTGGAGCCAAGCCTACCTTCAACAAGCTGGTTGGCAACAAGAAATTGATTTTTGGAATAGTGAAATTCGCCCTTTAATTCAAGCAAATTATTATAGAGATATTAATAAATATGGTAAATTTATTGACTATTTTTGGTTAATTGATTTGTCATTTGTAGTGATATTTGCCTTGAACTTTTTATTGCGTACCTTTCAAACCAGTCGCCGCAATCCTCATCTTAATTGGTTAGAAGCAATGTTGCGCCGTTGGTATGATTTTTTCTTATTGATTCCTGTCGCCAGATGGTTGCGAGTTATTCCCGTAACTATTCGCCTTTACCAAGCTGAATTATTAAATCTTGATCCTTTTAAGGCACAAATTAACCATGACTTTGCTGTGGGATTCGCCCAAGAAATGACAGAAATGGTGGGTGTTCAAGTCATAGATCAAATGCAAGACTCAATTCAACGAGGAGATGTTTCCCGTTGGTTGTTTCACCCAGAATCTCGTCGTCCTTATGTACAAATAAATAACCAAAATGAAGCAACAGTAATTACCAATCGTTTGGTAAAAGTTAGTATCTATGATGTTTTACCCCACATTCAGCCTGATATCGAAGCTTTAATACATCACACTATTACAAGTACCTTAAATGAGTCTCCTATATTCCGACAATTGCAAAATTTTCCAGGATTAAATCAATTACCTCATCAATTAACCGAACAATTAGCGGCAAATTTAACGCAATCTGCTTACACAACCTTAGTAAAAGCATTAGAAGACCCAGTTGGTGCAGAAATAACTGCTAAATTAACCAATAATTTTCGGGAGATATTAGAGAACGAATTGCAGAAAAAGCATAATCTCCGTGAACTAGAACAACTACTTGTAGATATGTTAGAAGAAATTAAAATTAATTACGTGAAAAATCTCGCAGAAGGAGGCATCGAAAAAGCTGTAGAGGAAGTGGAAAGTTTGCAAAGGAAATTTAATAGTTATAGGAGCTAGGGAGTTACGCAAAGTTTTCCCCTCAATTGCAACCACTTCCCCAGAAGTTATCTTCTATGTTGAGCAGTTGAGCTTGGTTTGATGCCACATCAAACGTTCCTAGGAAGAGAAAGGTTTGACACTAATATTAGGATCATTTGATTGGGAGTCAGTAGTTGCACCAACTGCCATGACTGAAGACCATTCACTGACGCGGTTATCATCTAGAACGGCTCGGACTCGATAAGCAAGCTGAGTTTTATGTACTAATAAGATTAAATCTCGGTTGAGTAAGCCTTGTGATTTGAGGTTTTCGTTTGATGCAGCTTGGAGATGAAAACAGCGATCGCTTTGACGTTGTAAATCTGGAGACTCACCATCCACCAGCACCTTTTGCAGTTCGTACTCTTTAGCCCCTGGATAAGCTTCCCAGCAAAGATTCCAGTAGGTTGACCAGTTAATCAAATTTGTTGTTGATTCCTTAACCTCATCCGACAAGGTAGAAACAAGTCCGGTAACTGGAGGTTGTACGACTTGCGGCGACTGGAAATTAACAGATTCTATATATCCAGGTTGCTCAACCTGTTGTGCAGCTATAGATGAACTGACATCAAGACTTAGCATCAGTCCGAATATCAAAGTGAGAAGCACAACCAATCGTAGGCATCGTGAAGGCACTAGGGGGAGGATTTTAAAATTCATAGTCATGCAAAACTTAAATGCTTAACCCGATTCTTCAAAATTAGGCATCAGATGCAGCAAAAAACAATCCTGCTACATCTAAGCCTCATTAAATTACAAATTGCGAATTGGTATTACTACCATTCCACACGTGAAATGAGACTGCCATTATCGGCATAGATAATTCTCGAACGGATATGCGTTCTAGCAGGTAGTGTGGAATTGAAGACACCGCTTTTTCGTCCCACGGCTGATCTGTTACCAATGTCTGCACGGAATATAACAACGTCAGGTGCTAACCCTACGTCATTACCTAGCCTAGTTTCCGGGCCACTATCAACACCATTGACAACCTGCCTACCACCATGAACTAGAACACGAGGCCCATAACCATTTCCATTACCAATAGTCAGATTAGTTGTCGCTAAACCATGAAAGACAACATCGTTTGCTACACCGGCAAGTATCCCAATGTTAAAAGGTTGACCCTCATCAGCACGGATGGAAATTCTATTACCTAATTTCTGGTTTAAGGCTGCGAGAGAATCTTGCAGAATCACATTGCCGATGATGCGGTTAGGGTAGCTGGGATCTTGAACAGTCACCCCACCTATGGTTGGCAAACTTGGTGTTGGGTTATTAGGGGTGGATGGACTGAAATTTATCCCTGTGACATTTGACGGATTGGCTACGGCTAATTGTGTATAACCTTGGGCCAATGACTGATTAACTGCAATTACACCCTGCATCAATGCAACATCGGCTTGTGTCAGGTTAGACACCTTCCCCAAACTGCCACTAGTAGCTTCTATGTTACTAGTAACATTTTTACCTGGGAGGACAACTTTACCAGAGGGTAAGGTAACACCAGGGCCGACCCGCGAGAGAAAATTGACTACGGTGTTGAACTCTATAGTTGCACCGTCTACTTCAGCGTTGAAGGCGATGAATGTCTCTGGCTGAGTGTTGCTAAACTGAACACCGCTCACGGGGTCAGTAAAAGGCCCAGTTGAGCCAGTAAGACCGATTCTGGCTGTACCTTTGACAGTAGCCAAGTGTGCCAGGATGACTCGCTCACCAATAGTTGCCCCCGCTACTGAAGGTGTAATGCTCACTTGGTCTTGGATGTTGGAGCCGTCATGGATAATGATGGGGCCATTAGTAGCGTTTAACCGAGCAAATGGTGCAACGTAGACTTTTTCCCCCAAGGTAATATTTGCGGGATTGGTAATTATCGCAGCTGGGTCAATAAAACTAGCTGATGCTGGGGCTGCTGTACTGGGACATATAGGTCGGTTAACCGCAGTTGGACTACACGAAGCAAGGGTTGCAAGGGCTGGTTGTGCATCTACCTGTATAACTAGGACAAACGCAAGGATAATTGCAGTAAAGGCACTAAAAATTGTGCGAGGTTTGAACATTAAAAGAAGGCTCCTCACGAGCTATGGAGTATTTATTATTTGCCGGATAATTTGTGTTAACGAGGAAAAGATACTATTCAGCGTCGCCTACGGTGAGCGAAACGCCAGTCCGAGCGCAGGAATTAGCAAAAAATCATATTGCCATAATCCCCCTTTTCAACTCTTTCCTACTTGCTTATAAGATAGAGAATTAACCGGCCCAAAATCCGCTCAACAAGTTATAAACGTTGAGAAATGTTACCAAGTCATCTATCAGACCAGTAATAATACCAAGAAGTGAGCTTTGTGGAATTGTCGTTGTTGCGGAGGCCACTGCATTATTAAATACAGTTTCCCAAGCATTTGGACCGATAGCCGTTGTACCATAAACCTGTGTACTCACAGCCAAAATAAAGCCAAGCGCAGCTAGACTGGCTAGTATTGTGCGACGTTTTAACATTATTATTTGATACCTGATAGTTTGCCAAGTTTGTTTGACAGGGTAAACCGAAAAGGTAAGGGAAAAGCGGTAACTTTTCAATTTACCTGAGCTAATGAAGTAAAATTATTCCAAGCAGCAATTAACCGCTTACTTTCATATTATCTTAATATTTTTTAGTAATTTAAGCTAGATATTTTGATATTAGTAAAATTTATATTTCTAATAAAAATGTAGTGCATCATAGAGTTTACAACTTTGTAAATTCCATTGAGTATCAGCAACAAAATATATCTACCTTGAGACATATTTTTAAATTAATTTGATCCCAAATATCTTTGTCAAACCAGATATCCCTCTAGTTTGATTCTCCCGCAACTCTTTGACAAAATTTTCTGCAATCACAGCATAATCATATTCTGGTGTGAGATTTGTTCTTTCACTTGGCTGATTTATTAACTTTACTTATATTACAGAGCCAACTCAGCCATTCAATACTGACATTTAAAATTACTAATTCTCAACGAAAATCTACTTATACAGGTATTCATCACGGAGTGATCGCCAAACTTTTCGGTCTACTGGTTGTTGCTCCGGCTACGGCATTATTGTAGACAGTCTCCCAAGCATCTGGCCCGCTTGTCGATTACTTAAAATAATATGCCAGTTGCGTAAGTCCTATAATTGTCCAACCTCTGATACTATTTTGGCTGATTTATCCCAGGCTAGATATGTTTCCCAATTCTCATTTATTGCGAGAATTTAATCATCTAATTTGTGCTATGAACCAATTTAAACTAAGTGTGGACAAATCAAATTTAGAATCAAGCGATCGCGCTCATTGAAGTTCCGGCGATGGCGGTTGATTGATAAAATCGAACAGCATTCTCTATGGAAGGAAATTGTTCTTTTATTTTTTCATTAAAATTAAAGATACCCATTACATAATTCTGAAAAACTGGGGAAAAACAATAATGATGAAGGTGGGATTTTTTAACAGGATTCCGGTAATGCCCCTAGTACTACTTTGGTTAGCTTATGCGCTTTTGGGGTGGTATCTTGCCGCTCATCATATCATTTGGCTGGCGGGAGCTTTTGTCGTTACCCTGGCTATAGCTATCGTCCGCAAAAGTATTGCTTGGTTAGAGCGATTAGTGGAATTTGGCTCAAGAATCTTGGTTGTAATTTTATTTTTAAGTTTATCAATCGCTTTAGTCGAAACTTGGTCAATTTTTTTCAGTCTCTTTCTCATACCCATAGCGACTACATTTTTAGCTGATTTAGAAATGCGTTTTGCTGGCTTCAATAAACTGGATTCTTTTTGGGTTTTAACTATCCTTGCCGTGTTTGGTTTAATTACAGGGGAAATGATAGACATTCTGATTTTCCCTAGCAGCAGATTTTAAGCATAATTACTCGTTGATTTGATAGCGCACTATCTTCCTGACATGATCAACTGACATACTTAACTCTTGAGCGATCGCAGTCTCTAATAAACTGATATCTGTCACCGGAACTTGAAAATTTCGGGTATTAGAGTCTGTAGTCTTCACTATCACTTGACTAATTCCCTGCTGGCGATCAATTTCCGCTCGAATCATCAATAAATGTATCGATAAATGAAATTCTGGTCTGGCATCAGTCTGAAGTTTATTGACTGTGTTGTAAGGTCGGCTAAACACCTTGTCTGCAACTAGGTTACCACTAGACCAAAAGACAATACCCAAAAGAGGTAAAGGAAGCCAAAATTCCCACCCTAGAAAATTTAAAGGTTTCAGCCAACGACGTAAAAACATAACTATGATCCTCGTTCAAATTGGGAAGACTAACGCCAACGTCATGACGTAATTACGTGAATTTTGCGTATGTCACCAAAAATACTCACTCTCCAGACTGTTAAAAATCCTACTACTGGAGGAAGACAGATTGATTTGCTTTTTCTACCCTATAAAGAAGTAAGAGCAAAACTTGTGGCGATGCGAATACTTTTAGTAGAAGACGATTTAGAACAGTTAGAACCCTTACAAACAGCGTTGTCACAAGCTGGACATATTGTAGACGGAGTAGAAGATGGTGAGATCGCTCAGTGGGTGATTAGCCAAAGAGATTATGATTTATTGATTCTAGACTGGATGTTGCCAGAAATTAGCGGATTGGATTTGTGCCGTCAGTATCGACAAGCAGGAAAACAATCACCCATATTAATGCTGACTGCCAAAGATACCACTTTAGATAAAGTGACAGGTTTAGATGCAGGTGCTGATGATTACCTGGTCAAACCCACAGATTTATTTGAGTTACTGGCACGAGTACGGGCATTAGGCAGGCGATCGCCCCAGTGGCAAGGAGATATTCTGCAACTTGCTGACTTAAAACTGCATACTTCTAATTTGACAGTTACAAAAGGACAGGCATCTGTAGAGTTATCTACCCGTGAGTTTCAACTATTAGAATACCTCATGCATCACCCGCATCAAGTTGTCAGCCGTAACCAAATAGAACAAGCATTATGGGAATGGGGTAGCGAACCAGAAAGTAACGCCACAACAACACTAGTCCGTCGTCTTAGACAACGGTTGCAATTAGTAGATGCTGCTGATTGGATTGAAACAGTTTATGGTATGGGTTATCGGATTAATCCCAAAGAGTAGGAAAGAACAAGCAAAATGTAGGGATAACCAATGACCATTGACCAATAACCCAAACAGATGTTCAACCGTAGCCGTCGCAATTTAGCCCGTTGGTTTACTTTATCGATGGGAAGTATTTTGATCATGTTTGCCGGCACGCTGTACTATCAGGAATCGCTGCAACAGCTAGAGATTATAGATTCACTCCTCTACAAAAAAGCTAGGGTGATTACAGGAAATGTCAAGTACAGACCGCATCAGGGACAGGAACAAGTTTTTTTGGGTAATGTCCCACTGCTAGGCAATAACCCACCCCCTCCAGATAGTGAAGTTGTTTATGCACGTTGGTACGATGCTGAAGGTCAACTGAAGCGGTTCTTTGGGCAAATTCCACCGGAAAAGTTAAGGGAAACTTTTGAATTTCAGACAATTAAACTTAGCAATGATGAGGATTCTTCATCATCAACAGTTATTTGGCTACGTCAAATCACCCTCCCAGTGCAGCATAATGGCCAGATAATCGGTTATCTGCAAATGGCACTACCGATGACCCGCGCTCAAGAGACTTTAAGAAGATTTCTGCTGTTGTTGGTATTCACAGTATTAATCGCTTTAGGCTTGACAAGCCTTGCCGGATGGTTTTTAGGAGGACTGGCGATGCTACCAATTCGCCATAGTTACCAACAACTCCAGCGCTTCACAGCTAACGCTTCTCATGAATTACGCGCTCCTTTAGCAGCAATCCTCAGTAATGCTCAGGTGGGCTTGCTAGCTCCCATTGATGACGGTGCTACCAAGCATCTGCGTTTAGAAAAGACTGTAGAAGTTGCCAAATCAATGAATACTCTCATTGGTAACCTGCTATTTCTAGCACGTCGGGCGGGGTGTTTAGTTCCAGAATCTTTGAGATATTTTGATTTGAGTGATTTGCTAGAGGAATTATTAGATTCCCAAACTATCAAAGCTGCTGCCCAGCATTTACATATAAAGAGTGATTTACCAAAACACTCAATTGTGATCAACGCAGATCCTGATCTTTTGCGTCAAGCAGTCATGAATCTCTTGAGTAACGCTTGTAAATATACACCTCAGGGCGGGAAGGTAGAGTTACGTTTATTTACTGAATATGGTCAGGTAGTAATTCAAGTAGAAGATAACGGTATTGGCATTCCTGCCGAAGATTTACCACATATATTTGAGCGGTTTTATCGGGTGGATAAGCAACGCACACGTTCTGCCGGTGGTTTTGGCTTAGGATTGGCGATCGCTCAACAAATTGTCGCCGCTCATGACGGTCATCTTAGTGTTCGCAGTCAAGTAGGGCAAGGTTCTTTATTTCAAATTGAATTGCCATTAACATGATACTAGCCTGTTACCTTAAGGATGCTGGGGACTCAATTCACAGGCTTTGCCCAAGGTCATTGATCTGATAATTGCATTTGTTGTTTATACTTGGTCATAGTTCAACTCAAATAGCATCAAATCAAAGCTCAAATACACTGCCTGAATTAGCTACCCTCCAGTTCACCTATGCAAAGCAGATCCCGACAAGAGATACAGGAGTTAGTACGCGAGCAGCTGCAAGTATTACTCGAACAAAAAAACTTTCAAGGCGCTAAGGCTTTGTTAGTTCCCGTCCAATTCGCAGATATTGCTGAAGCAATAGAAGGTTTACCAGAAGCTACCCAGGCGATCGCATTTCGGTTGCTGTCTAAAGAAGAAGCGATTGAGGTGTTTGAATACCTCGATCCCAGTGTGCAGCAGACGCTACTAGAAGATTTTAAGCGTCAGGATGTGCAGGAAATTGTTGATCGCATGTCGCCTGACGATCGCGCTCGCTTATTTGATGAATTACCTGCCAAAGTTGTCCGGCGACTATTACAACAACTCAGTCCGGTGGAACGAAATGCAACAGCCTTGCTGTTAGGTTACGCACCTAATACAGCTGGGCGAATTATGACTCCTGAGTATTTGTCACTCAAAGAAAATGTCACGGTGACTCAGGCATTAATACAAATTCGTTCTTTAGCTAACTTAAGAGAAACTATTTATTACATTTATGTCACTGATGATGCTCGTCGTTTGACTGGCATTCTTTCACTCCGTGATTTGATTGTCGCGCAACCAGAACAAACTATTGGCAGCATCATGACCCGTGATGTGGTATTTGTGAACACAGGTACAGACCAAGAAGAAGTTGCCCGGACAATTCAGCACTACGATTTTGTAGCAATTCCTGTCGTAGATACAGAGCAACGGCTTGTAGGAATTGTCACAGTAGATGATGTCCTAGATATTTTAGAACAAGAAACCACTGAAGATATCTATACTTTAGGGGGACTAGAATCCGGTGGTGATAATTATTTTCAAACTAACTTATTTACTGTTGCCCGTAAGCGCGTAGTCTGGTTATTAATTCTATTGGTCACTAATAGTGCTACGGCGGCAGTGATTACCAACCAAGAAGATATTTTAGAAAAGGTCGTTGCCTTAACTGCTTTTATACCCTTGTTAATTGGTACAGGTGGTAACGTAGGAGCGCAGTCTTCCACCGTTGTCATTCGGGGTTTGAACACAGAAGATGTCCGTCCTCAAGAAGCCTTGAGCGTAATCAGAGGAGAAGCGATCGCAGGTGTCTTGTTAGGAGCAATGTTAGGTACAGTCGTAGTAGTTTGGGCCTTTTTCCTCCAAGGAGACTGGGGCGTAGCGATCACCGTCGGTATTAGTTTAGTTTCTATATGCGTCCTAGCTTCAGTATCTGGTTCCGCTTTGCCATTTTTGTTCCGTAAATTTGGGCTAGACCCTGCTTTAATGTCAGCACCATTCATTACCACGGCTGTTGATGTGTTGGGAGTTTTAATTTATCTCAACCTGGCTAGATGGATTTTACAATTGTAATCAAGTTGTGGCGCATCATATTCCATTAAATAGGAAATCATCAACCAAAATGCAACTTTTGGAAACTGCCTGAAGATAGATTTTATGGCTTATAAAATCATGCATGAGACAGACGACAAAAAAGATTTATATTATTAAATAAAAAGCCATTAATCATATATATATTATTTTTCTAAGGCGCTGTTGTCACTTTTTAGTCACATTTATTGTTAATAATAAAAATATGGGAGGAATTGCTTACTCCTCAATACTTTTGCTTATTTGCTCCAATTTATTCACATTCACAAAGTGTGAGGAAATAAATTGAGTTCAAATTCACACCTCTGATTTTCATTTACAACTGATAGACCACCTGAGAAAACTTGTACCAACTTCAGTTTTTGACCCATAACTCTCAAGGATTCACAATGACTATTAATCTTGTCAATAAAACTGTTTCCTTCTTAGGTGTCACAGCTGCAATAGTTGGTTTAAGCGCATTTCCAGCTAATGCTGAAGGAACATCACAAACACTATCGATTGTCGGTACAGATGAGACTACCTCAGCTGTTGACTTACAACTAGAACCCAATACACAAACCATTCCCCAAGAGAACCCAATAGTTGAACAACCAGAACCAACTCCACTAATAGCGCAAGAAGTTGTACCTGGGACAGCTACCCGTTCAGGGCCTAGTTACATCGGCGTTGGCGGTAACATTGGCTTTGGTGGCGGAACAACCCTAAGTCAAGGTTCTTTCGCCGTTTTCAGCAAAGTTGGTTTGACGGAAAACTTTTCTGCCCGTCCCGCCGCTTTTTTTGGTGATAATACATTGTTTCTCATTCCTGTGACAGTTGACTTTCCAGTTCAAGCAGTCACAGATACAGGAGAACAACAACTCAGCATCGCTCCTTATGTGGGAGGAGGCGCTGCTATTTCCACAGATAGAGACAGCACAGTCGGTTTTCTACTCACAGGCGGTGTTGATGTCCCCATCTCACCTGAGTTTACAGCAACAGCTGGCGTTAATGTCGGCTTTATTGATGAAACAGAGGTGGGGTTACTAATAGGGGTAGGATACAACTTCTAAACCAAATGTAAGTGTTGGATGAATCCTCTAAAAGTTTAGTTGATGATTCAGCCATACCTACTGAAGTTGACAATTGTGACCATAGCAGCCACAATACCTGTGCTGTCAATTCCCAAATGAGTTTTGGGCATCAATAACCAGGATTGTGGACTTGTAAAGCCCTCAAGACATCACCATAGCCGCAAGAGTAGAAAATATTGAAGGGCCGCCACCTTCTGGGACTGGTGGCCCGCACCGAGTTCCACGGCCCAAACAGTAGTGCTGAGTCGTGAGTTCTGAAAGTCTTGAGTATACCGAGGAAGATTTTTCACTCAGCACTCAACACTTATGAGGTATTAATGTGAGTAGCCAGGAAAACTACAATTCATTCGAGTTAGGAGCAAAAACTGAAGCGGCAGCAGAACCTAAAGCACTGTTGACATTACCAGATGCAATAGCAGTGATTGTTGGTATAGTCATCGGGGCAGGTATTTTTCAAACACCCGCTCTAGTAGCAGCTCAATCAGGCAGTAATATAAATGTACTGCTATTGTGGCTGGCTGGTGGCATAGTATCTCTAGTGGGAGCGCTGTGCTATGCAGAGTTGGCGACGGCTTATCCCAGCGTGGGGGGTGTCTATTATTACCTTAAGCGATCATTCGGGCGAGAAGTCGCCTTTTTATTTGCCTGGGCAAGAATGACTGTAATTCAAACAGGTTCCATTGTGCTGTTGGCATTTGTTTTTGGTGATTATGCTTCTCAGATATGGCGCTTTGGGACTTTTTCATCTTCTATTTATGCAGCAGTAGCGATCGCCTGCTTAACCGCTTTAAATATTCTCGGTTTGCAACAAGGGAAGTGGGCGCAAAACCTACTGACTTTAGCAAAAATTCTGGGTTTATTACTAGTAGTACTTTTGGGAATCACTGCTGTTCCTAACACCACAGTGCCTACAGAGCCTGCAACCTCCGGAAATTGGGGATTAGCAATGGTGTTTGTGCTGCTATCTTACGGGGGCTGGAATGAAGCAGCGTATATTTCAGCCGAAATACACAATAAGCAACGCAACATTCTGCGATCGCTACTTTGGAGTATTGGCATTATCACCGCCATTTACCTGCTGATTAATTTCGCTTACCTGCGGGGGCTAGGTTTAGCCAACATGGGTAGTTCAGAAGCAGTAGCCGCAGATTTAATGCGTTCTCTGTGGGGTGAACCAGGAGCCTGGTTTATCAGCCTATTGATTGCTGTCTGTACTTTAGGAGCTACCAACGCCACAATCTTGACAGGCGCACGTACTAATTATGCACTCGGTCAAGATTTTTCGTTGTTTAGCTTTATGGGACGCTGGCAAAAAAGCAGCACTCCCGTCCGAGCCTACTTATTACAACTAGCGATCGCCCTAGCACTAGTTGTATTAGGCACAATCACCCGTGGTGGCTTTGAAACAATGGTGGATTATACCGCACCCGTATTTTGGTTTTTCTTTCTGCTATCAGGGGTATCGCTGTTCATCCTGCGAATGCGGGAACCACACATCCTGCGACCATTTCGGGTACCGTTTTATCCTTTAACTCCATTAATATTTTGTGCTGTTTGCGGCTACTTGCTTTATTCCAGCATGGCTTATACCGGTGTGGGCGCACTTGTAGGCGTTTTAGTTGTAGCAGCTGGGATTCCCCTGTTGTTTTGGAATCGCCACCGTCAAGGGAGATGAGGGAGATGAGGGACATGGGGACATGGGGACATGGGAAAAAACTTCCTAGCCTCTAGTACAAGTCGGTGTAAATAAACAGACTAGTTGAAATCAATGAAAAGCCTATAAAATAAGCTTTTTGACTTTTGACTTCCGCCTTGCGGTACTAGCCTCTTCCCAAAACTGATCACTGAAAATTACACGCTTTCGATAAAGGACAAAAATCATGAACTTTAAAAAAATCCTGTTTTTAGTGGCTACAGGAGTTAGTTTGACAAGCCTGGGAGTTGCAGGATGCACAACACAACAACGGGACTTTGAAGCAGGAACAGAACCTCCTACTTTGGCTGGGCAAACTGAAACCCCTGCCACAACTCAACCTCAAGAACGCCCTGGTGATGTGCCTTATGTACCCACACCACAGTCAGTAGTAGATGCCATGTTAGAAGTGGCAAAAGTCAACGAAAACGATGTCCTGTACGACTTAGGTAGTGGTGACGGCCGAATCGTCATAACGGCTGCCCAAAAGTTCGGTACTAGAGGCGTAGGTGTAGATATTGACCCCGAACGAATAGCAGAAGCTAACCAAAATGCTGAACAAGCAGGAGTGAGCGATCGCGTACAATTTGTCCAACAAGACTTATTTAAATCTGACTTTAGTGAAGCCACAGTAGTCACACTTTATTTACTACCCGATATCAATCTGAGACTCCGCCCTCAGCTATTGCAGCAACTCAAACCCGGAACTCGCATTGTCTCCCACGCTTTCGACATGGGTGAGTGGCAACCAGAGCAAACATTAAATGTGGATGGCCGGACAGTTTATTATTGGGTCGTACCTGAAGAAGTACCAGCTAATTTGCAATAACTATTATAGGGAGTAGGGAGTAGGGAGTAGGCTTGCCGTGAGCGTAGCCGTTAGCGTAGCTTCCCGAAGG
>NZ_CAWUDM010000111.1:0-17847 GCF_963920855.1 Nostoc sp. CCY0012
ATTTTCTTTGTTATGTCAAGTTTTCTCTATACCAAATTAGATGAGCTTACCCTGCTTCTCTTTGTCCATCAACATCACCAAAACCAAATAATTCTCCACTACCGCAAATGGTTCTTACTTGCTGCGGTTCTATGAGTCCGACACCGCGAATGGAACTGATTTCACTATCAGCTATATATAATTCTTGTTTATCGGTTGTGATACCACTGGGTTGGGCAAAAGCAGACTCGTTAAGGGAACCATCTACACAACCTTCTGCACCAGTACCAGCATAGGTTTTGATAATACTTGTTTCTAAATTTAATTGCCAAATTTGATGCGGGCCTGCCATTGCAATATATAGAATATTTCCCACTTTTACTAAATCCCAAGGAGAGTTGAGGGCAATTTCTAAACTAGTACCACCATGAGGATGAATATTGCGGCTTTGTTCACCAGTTCCGGCTATGGTTTCTACTATTTGATTTTTGAGATCAACTTTGCGTAGGCTATGATTTTCGGTATCAGCAACATAAAGAATTTGATTGGCTTGATCAAATGCCATTCCTTGAGGTGCAAAAAACTGTGCTTGGTTATATGCACCATCATTTAAACCGGGTTTTCCTGTACCAATTATGTGGAGAATTTCGCTATCGTAGTTACTCATTACCAACCGATTGTGTCCAGAGTCAGCAATGAATAAACCAACTTTAGTAGCTAGAACTTTACCAGGAAAAGCTAGTGGTGTGATTAATGGTTGATGTTGTTTTTCTAAAGTTTGGCTGAGTTGTTGGAAATTAATAGGGCCTTTTTCTTGGTGTTGATGAATTAACTGCTGAATTAACTGATCTAAAGTCTCACGTTTACCTTCACCAGATACATAACTAATCACATAACTTTCGGGATCAATAATCATTAATGTCGGCCACGCACGCACAGCATATTCTTGCCAAACCCGAAAATTACTATCAACTAAAACTGGGTGTTCGATGTCGTAACGCAAGATTGCTTGGCGAATGTTTTCAATTTCTTTTTCGTTATCAAATTTGGCTGAATGTACACCAATAACTGTGAGGCTATCTTGATATTTTTGTTCTAAATACTTCAAGTCTGGGAGGATATGCAAACAATTTATACAACAGTATGTCCAAAAATCTAAAATTACCACCCTACCCTTGAGTTGTTTGAGAGATAAAGGTTTATCGGTGTTGAGCCAAGTATAATTTTGCGGTAACTCTGGCGCTCTGACACGGGGAGTCATAATTAATTCGTAATTCCTCAAGAAAGTTTTGTTTATTAGTATTGGGTGATACTTTTTTAAATTCAGAACTTACGCAAAAATAATTTAGTTTCACCCTGGCGTAGGCGAAGCCCATCGTAAAGCCCTGACGGGCATAGCTACGCTTACCGCGTAGCGTCTCGCAGAGAAGATTTCGCAGGAAAGCAATACTCAGTTTTGTCTTTTCTACGCAGGCGTAATTCTCAACATTCATCATAAATACTTTGAAGACTGTATCACTTTTGAAAGGACTTGATAAATTAACTACTAAAAAGTTATGTACATGGGTAGAACAAGCCAAAATTCAAGCAGCTAAGGGACAAGTTTGCGATCGCATTCCCCAATTAGCTGTAGCTGATCCTCGTTGGTTTGCTGTTCACATCTGCTGTGAATCTGGGCAAAGTTTCAGTTACGGAGATACGGCTTGTGTATTTCCACTCATGAGTGTAATTAAGCCGTTTTCTTTACTATATCTATTGCAACATCTAGGTGCAGATACGGTTTTGCAATGGGTGGGAATAGAACCATCTGCTGCACCGTTTAATTCTTTAGACCAACTCACAGCCGATAATGGACACCCCCGCAACCCCATGATTAATAGTGGGGCTATTACTTTGGCTGATAAGTTCCCCGGAAACGATGCTAATCAACGCACTCAATTATTTTGTCAATGGTTGAATCAAGCAGGTTGTCAACTCCAAGTAGATCAAGTCATGCTGGCTTCAGTCAGATTATCACGTTCCCCAGCTAATCAAGCGATCGCCAATTATCTCGCCACAGCAAGTAAGTTAGATAATCCGAAAATAGCTCTTGACACCTACGAGCAAATATGCTGTATATCAGGAAAAATAGAAGACTTAGCTTTGTTGGGAAAACTGTTAGCTTGTGAAAATAGCTGGTTAGCAACAAAACATCGTCAAATTGTGAATGCTGTCATGTTAACCTGTGGACTTTACGAAGCTTCAGCCCATTTTGCTGCCAAAATTGGTTTACCGATGAAATCAGGAATTGGTGGAGGATTGTTAGCAATAGTACCAGATAGAGGTGCCATCGCCTGCTACAGTCCCGCTTTAGATATAGTAGGAAATTCAGTCGGGGCGATCGCCTTTGTTGAAGCTATATCTCAAGGATTTAATTACTGGAGATGAGCATAACTTCTATTATATTAGTTCTTATTACTGCCTTTTGCCTGGCGATGCTTAACGTAGTTTGATTTTTTCTCACCGACTTACTTAATACCCAATTCTTTTTTGCTACTTTTCAGATGTTTCCAAAGAATGTGAATTTGTTTGTAAGCCTCTTCTGGGGAAAGCTTACCACCAGTTTGTAGACAGCAAATGTAGTTAACCCGTTGAGAAAAATCTTGAAGATTAGCATTAAACGCCAAATACTCTGGTTTAAACTCCCCACAATATGGACTGCGAGGATAAAGAAAATCGCACAGTTCAGATAAAAAATCAGATTGCTGGTTCATAGGTATTTAGATTTGTAAGTTGATGAATAAATATTCACTCTTCACTGATTTATATTTAGCCAAGCTTGCGCCGTCCTTTTTGAGAAGCATTACAATTACAAGTTTTCGGCTCAAACTCCCTACAGCCAATGGCTTGCTCAGAACACGCTTCAACTGGGTTAACTGTGCATTTGAGGCGATAATCATTGGTGAAGAACTCACAATTATGGCAGGGAATTTCATGTAATTGTTTTAAATGATTTGCACCCTTTTTTAAGGTTAACCAAACACTTAAAATAGACAAAATCACCATTGTCCAACTAAAGAAAGCACAAAAAATCATAGCTAGCATTAGACATCCTCAGAGAAATTAAAAAAAAGGCCTACAGTTGACTGCTATGAACCGCAGGCACCAGAAATTATTAGCTAGTGTTGAGCGAAAATTAATTAGCTATTTACTTGACGCGATCGCCAAGAGTGCCAAACATAACCAAGGAAAGCCAAACACCCGATAAAAAATTGAATATTTGCCAGTCATAACCGTTCCAAACCGTAAAATTCCACGGGAAAAACTGTTGTGTTATATCCCACAAATACAGCAGAAATCCAAGCCATCAAAGCTAAACCAAGTAAGCTATAAGACAAAATTTCCTCGCCATTTTCGATGTGTAAAATTCGTCTAACCCAACCAAAAGGAGGAACAAGAATATGCCATGCACCACCAATAATCAGAATAAAGCCAATCCAGATATGACCACCAATTACATCTTCTAAGTTGTCAACACTTGCCATCCCTAAAAGATTCCAGGTACCATCTTTCAAACCAACTAAGTAGCTAAAAATTGTCATGGCGTTTAAATTGGGATGACTAATCAGGCGAACATCACCCACATTAGGGTCATAAATTCCGCCAAAAAACATGGCTTTTAGTACTAATAAAAATGCCCCCAAACCCAGAATAATCAGGTGATGACCTAAAATTAATCCCAACTGCTTCGGGTCATTCCATTCATAGTGAAATTTCGCCACTTGTCCCCCAGCATTATGTAAAATTGCTGGAGAGCGAAATACATGAAAAAGTCCCCCTGCACCCAACACAGCAGATGCCACTAAATGCAATATCCCAATGACAAAATAGGGATAAGTATCGACTACCTCACCACCTGCACCTACACCCCAACCCAAAGCGGCTAAGTGAGGTAACAAAGTCATTCCCTGCTCATACATGGGAACACCAGGAACAAACCGGAGAACCTCAGATATAGTTGTTGTCCCCACCCAAAACACAATCAAACCAGCATGAGCAATATGAGCGCCTAACAATTGACCCGACAAATCAGTTAAACGTGCATTACCAACTAACCAAGATAAATTCGTGTCGGCTGCAAAAGTTTTCTCAGTAGAAATTGTCATAGTTTAATACCCTTCTTTTAACGTGGTGAGGGAGATGGGGAAGATGAAAGAAATAATTTTTTCCTACCTAGTCCCCATTCCTTACTTAGTTCCCAGTCCCTAAGACTCGCTACTAATAGTGTTCAAAGACTTTTCAACTTGTCTAAAGTCAACACCAATAGCTCGTAGTGCGTGCCACAGATGACCTTGTAAGAAGAAAAACGCTAAGAAGAAATGAGCATTAGCTAACCATGCTCTCGAAGTGTAACCACCATTAACTAACTTCACTGAATCAGCAAAATAAGGACTTACACCCAGCTTCACTTCTAAAGTCTGTCCGTAAAATTCCACCGGATAAGCTAGGGTATTCACTGCACAAAAGTAAGCAGCTACAAATCCCGCTAAAGCAATACCACCCAAAGAGTAAGAAAGAATGGCTTCACCTGAGAAAATTAACAGCTTTTTCGCCCAAGCAAAAGGCTCTTTAATGATGTGCCAAATACCACCACCAATTAGGAGAAAACCTACATAAATATGACCACCAACTAAATCTTCTAAATTGTCAACGCTGGCAAAGTGGGTTTGATAGCCATAGATGACTAAGGGGTTAAGGGTGGGTTCAGTCACCAGCCGGACATCATGAATTGTCGTATCGTAAAGCCCTCCCCAAAACATGGCTTTCCCTACTAGTAATAAAGCTGCTGCGCCTAAAAATAGTAGGTGGTGTCCTAAAATTAAGCCAAGTTGTTTAGGGTCATCCCATTCAAAATGAAATTTACGTGCCTGACCCTTGGCATCTTTCAAGTTTCTCGGAGCTTTGAAGGTATGGAATAACGCTCCAGCACCCAAAACGGCAGAGGAAATTAAGTGTAAAGCACCAATGACGAAATAGGGGTAAGTATCGACAACTTCACCACCTGCGCCGACCCCAAAGCCCAAGGTAGCTAGATGCGGTAGTAAAATCAGCCCCTGTTCGCCCATTGGTATATCGGGCTGATAACGAGAAATTTCAAACCATGTAAACGCCCCCGCCCAGAGAGTTGTCAACGCTGCTTGTGCTACGTGAGCGCCGATAAATAAGCCAGAGAGGTTGGCGAAGCGGGCATTACCAGCCCACCAATCGTATTTGACGTTGGGATTGTCGTATGTCTGCATTGTCTAGTTGATTAAAATTATTGAGAGATATATTCAATTAATTGGTGAATGACTCCAGAAGTTTAAAGCCGTATTGACGCGAGTTAGATAGATACGATTTAACCCTCTTACCCAAAAAAACAAGCTTAAAGCCTGATTTTGAGACTAAATCAGAACAAATATCGTCAGCAAAAGCTTTAGATGTAATTAATCGCAAATAAGTTAGTCTTATTCAACTTTTGCTCTCCACGATAATTTGACAGATTGTGGCCAAACTTGTTGAAGTTCATAACCAATTGTTGAGCATCTAAACTTTACTTTATTGCAACTCTTTCTTAAAAAGTAACTTGTTTACATAAATTAATAATCTGAGGGGAGGATGTAAATTACTTGACTTTTCATGGAAAGTGGTTGAAAGTCATTTCAGAAAATAATTATGCGAACTAATGCTAGGTGTCAGGTAAAAACGGGATATTTTGTTGTCAATACATCAGCAAAAATTGGTCAATTTGAACCAGCTATCGCACAGTTAATCGACAACTCAACCCAACGTCTTATTCAAGCGTTTGCTCAGGCTTTCCCAGTTTGGTAACTCATTGATGATCCGCACAGAAATCAGGGAACTTTTACGAATCGCCATTCCCCTAGCAAGCGCTCAAGTTGCCCAATCTATTACAGGTTTTGTAGACACATTAATGATGGGTAGGTTGGGAGCAGAAGTTCTCGCAGGCGGGGGGTTAGCGTCAATCACCTTTTTCACACTTTTGAATGTCGCAGCTGGAGTTGTCATGGGAGTTACTCCTTTGGTTGCTGAAGCTTATGGAGCAGGGTACAAAAAACGCATAGAGCAGATTGCCCATCAGGGATTATGGTTATCACTAGCATTGGCGATTCCGTCCATGTTTTTCATTGGACAGATGGGTGATTTAATGCAAATCCTGGGACAAAAGCCCATTACTGTGACTTTGGCAAAGAGCTATCTAGATGTTGTGCTTTGGGGATTGTTTCCCGCTTTAGCATTCGCTACGTTGAGAAACGTTGTCTCTTCTCTGTCGCAAGCCCGTGCGGTGATGGTGATTGTCATTGCCGGAACACTGTTCAACATAGTAGGCAATTACGTCTTAGGATTTGGTAAATTCGGATTTCCCAAAATGGGATTGGTGGGTTTAGCTTTGGCCAGCGTTATTGCCCTCTGGGGGATGTTTATCGCTTTAGTTGTGTATATACTCCAAGACAAGCAACTAAAAACCTATAGATTCTTTCGACATTTAAATCAGCTGAAACTACTAATTATCTGGGAGTTGTTGATACTTGGTATACCCATTGGGGTGTCTGCCGCCCTAGAACTGGGACTGTTTACAATTGTTACCTACCTCATGGGCATATTAGGAACAGATGTACTAGCAGCCCATCAAATTGTCTTCCAGACAATGTTTGTGATCTTCATGGTGCCTTTAGGAGTGTCCTATGCCACAACTGCCAGAGTAGGGCAGTGGATAGGACAGCAAAACACTGAAGGTGCAAAACAGGCAGGATATGTCAGTATAGGTATTGCGGCAGGATTTATGACGCTCATGGGGATCATGCTGCTGGCATTTTCTCAACAAATTATTGGGCTATACGTGGATATTCGCAACCCAGAGAACAGCAATGTGGTGGCACTAGCAACATCAATGCTCAGTGTTGCAGCCTTGGCACATCCTGTAGATGGAGTGCAAAAAGTCACCATAGGCGCACTCTATGGACTCCGGGATACAAGAGTTTCCATGTTGTTGAGCTTTCCAGCATTTTGGTGTGTTGGCCTAACAAGTGGCTATGTTTTGGGATTTCACTTTGGCTTGGGTGGTACTGGCTTGTGGGTAGGACAATCCATTGGTGTGGCAACTGCGGCGGGACTATTTATTTGGCGCTTTTGCAATCTGATATCACTCAGGCGATGATCTTAATATATAGATGTACTGGAAGGTTGTGCAGAGATGGCGCGCGACCGCCTGCTGTGACATTCCCAGAAATTCAACATTTGCTCACCTACCTGCTGAGGATGAAAGTAGTGAAAAAAGTGATACCCCTGGGGAAATTCCCACATTCTATCCTCCGGCTTTAACCAATGGTGCCAGTCTTGCAATGCAGGTGGATTAACGATAGGGTCATTTTTGCTACCACACACCAACATCGGCATAGAAACACCACTCTTAGGTAAATAAACCAATTTAAATAGAGAATGCTGTGAAGGCGATTGCTCTAAGTCTTTATCTAAGGCACTCATTAACTTTTTAGTGGTGTGAGGTGGTTGTTTACCAAAGAGAGTGCGAACACTATTAGCCAGAACTTGCTCACGACTGACAGTGAACAGTTGGCGTTGAAAATAATAATGAGCGTGCCAAGTATTAGCGGGTTGGGAAGCCACAGCCAACAAAGTCAGCGATCGCACCTTTTTCGGATACCGACGAGCCAAAGTTAAGGCGATCGCACCACTCATCCCATGACCGGCAAGATGCACCGCACCGGGTACAGATTCGAGATACTCATGTAACAACAGCACAGCTTGATCCATAGAACTAGCTTCATCTTTTGCTTGTTGATACTCCCACTGAGCAATATGCATATATCCAGCCAAGTATTGAAGTAATGGTTGATCAAAACGCTTCAACACCGGACTAGCATTTAACCAAAGAACATCGAATAAGTCAGACATAAACCCGTAATATAGCTCAGTTATGAGTGATGAATTGAATAAGTAAGGCATTGCCCATCTGTATATACCTCCCAACCCCAATGGACAATGCCACACCTTTACTTTTATTGTCTATAAACCAAATTCCGTCTTCAACTGAGCAACCCAGGACTTAATGCGGTCATCCGTGAGATCCGATTGATTATCATCATCCAGAGCCAACCCACAAAACTTACCATTTCGCAAAGCCTTAGAATCGCTAAAATCATAGCCATCTTTTGACCAATAGCCGACGGTTTTACCACCTAACTCAGTAATCTTTTCTTCTAAAATGCCGATAGCATCCTGAAAATTATCAGCATAGCCAATCTGGTCACCAGTACCAAAATAGGCAACAGTTTTCCCACTAAAATCAGCGTCGTCTAAATCTTGATAAAGTCCTTCCCAATCGCTTTGCAGTTCACCGATATTCCAAGTGGGGCAACCAATAATTAGACATTCATACTCATCAAAATCAGCTACATCTGTCTGAGAAACATCGTGTAATGTGACGATATCACCACCAAAAGCATCACGAATGATTTCCGCCGCAGCTTCGGTTTTGCCTGTTTGAGTACCGTAAAATAAACCAATTTTTTTTGACATTTTGACACCTGATAAATAGTTTTTGAGAGGCTAGAGACTAGGGTATGAGAAGTGGGAAATTACTTTAGTCCTACCCCTGATGCCCAGAGAAGGCCCCGATTTTCCCAAGTCATTAAAAAAACAAACTGCTATTGGTTAACACCAAAAAGGCAAACAAAGCACCGCCACAACTGCCTACTGTCCACCCGGCGTTAAATTCGCTCCAAGATTTACCTGTTTTCATGTTTTCTGGTAACTCACCAGCCGCAGGTTTGCCCTCTTGGAAGGTGGCGTTGCCATATAGCCAGAGACAAACAGACAAAATTAAGACTAGACCAATGGTGGCTATTAATCCTACTTGGTTGGCTAACTCTGTATTCCGCAGAGGGCCGAGTTTGACGAAGGGGCCGAGCAAAAAGTAACCGTGTGCCATCCCTATTTCCAGACCCCTGGAAAAAGGCGATAAACCTGGACGGTAAATAGGCAGATACTTCAAAAAGTTCAGCGTGATATCAGAAGCATTCACAGGGGTATCGAAATTTCCCATTTCTGGCATACCCGTATAGTTAACAACTCCCTGCTGAAAATTCAATCCAGCAGCAATTACCCGCACTCTTAATGCGTGCCAGATGTGACCAGCTAAAAAGACAATGGCTAAGGCAAAGTGACTAGTTGCTAACCAAGTGCGAACTGTGACAACTCCTGATGCAGTGGTACTCAGGCCTAATGGGCCATAGAACACTGTGGGATAAACTGTATCATTGACTGTGACAAAATAGGCAGCTAAAAAACCCATGTATGCCAAAGCACCCAAGCTATAGCTCAAGTAAGCTTCACCAGACCAAAACAAAACTTTTTTCGCCCAGTCAAAAGGCTGAGTGAAGATATGCCAAAATCCTCCAGCAATGCAGAGTATACCTACCCAGATATGGCCACCAATGACATCTTCTAGGTTATTTACAGCCGCCATTCCCTGATTACCAAACCAACCGAAGAGATAGCCAAAAATTCGACTAGGATTAATTGTTGGTTCAGAAATAACTCGGACAGAGGCTACTGCTGGGTCGTAAATACCACCCCAAAAAAGGGCTTTTGCAACTAATAACCAAGCTCCGAAACCCAACAATAATAGATGAATCCCCACGATAGTGGTCATTTTTTCTTCATCTTGCCAGTCGTAACCAAAGAATCCAAAAAAGCTATTGTTTTCTGGTAGTACGTCAGGGCCCAACAGTGCATGATAAATCCCACCAGCACCAAGGACGGCGGAACTGATTAAATGTAAAACACCAATGACGAAATAGGGATAAGTATCAATAATTTGTCCACCATCACCCACACCAAAACCCAATGTGGCTAAATGAGGTAGCAAAATTAACCCCTGCTCATACATTGGTTGGGAAACGTCATATTTGGTGATTTCAAATAAAGTCATTGCCCCAGCCCACAGGATAATCAAACCTGCATGAGCAACATGAGCGCCTAAAAGCTTACCCGATAAGTTAATAAATCGGGCATTACCAGCCCACCAATTTGCTTTTTGCTGAGTTATGGTTGCAGTTGCCATTTTTACATTACCTCTCCACGTGTGGAATGCAAGACTCTACCCTGACGAAAGTCAAATCCAGCCGCGCGGAGGGCGTGCCAGAGATGACCCTGAAGAAAGAAAAAGCCTAGCCAAAAATGAGCATTTGCCAACCAAACACGAGCAGATAGTAAATCTCCACTTTGGAAGTAAGGGAAGCGGTCAAATCTAATGCTCAGAGGTGGGCCGTAAAATTCTACAGGGTAAGCCAAGGTATTGACAGAAACAAAATAAGCTGCGATCGCACCCATGAGGGCTAAAGCACCTAAACTGTAGGAAAGGTATGCTTCTCCTGACCAAACCAACAATCGTTTAGCCCAAGCAAAAGGTTGAGTGGTGATGTGCCAGATACCACCAGCAATACAGAGAATACTCACCCAAATGTGACCACCAACTAAGTCTTCTAGATTATCAACTCCAGCAATCCAGTGCTGACCACCACCACCAAAGAGATAACCAAAAATCACGGCAGAATTCCAGGTGGGATGAGAAATTACTCGTACTTCTTGAATTGTGGAATCGTATAAACCACCCAAAAACATGGCTTTGGCAACAAGTAAGGCGGCTCCTAAACCCAGCAATACGAGGTGAATACCCAGAATTGTGGTCATTTTATTGGCATCTTCCCAGCGATAGCCAAAGAAGGAAAATCTTTCTTCTAGAATGGCTGGCCCGCGTAGGGCATGAAAAATACCACCTAAACCCAGAAAGGCAGAGCTAATTAGATGTATCACCCCGATGGCAAAGTAGGGCGAAGTATCTATCACCTGTCCACCGCCTCCTACACCCCAACCGAGGGTGGCAAGGTGGGGTAATAAAATCAAACCCTGCTCATACATTGGTTGTGAAGGGTTAAAGTGGGCGATTTCAAACAAAGTTGTTGCACCAGCCCACAATACAATTAAACCTGCATGAGCTACATGAGCGCCTAAAAGTCGCCCTGAGAGTTGTGTTAACCGGGCATTCCCTGACCACCAAGGAATCGACTCCGGAGTTTGCATAGCCATGCTTGTCATGACGTAAGCTCCTGAGAATTTGGGGATTGATTGAGATATCTAAACAAGTTAATGAATATCTATCTCAATAAGTATTGGGAATATAGTATCAGAATTATTGAAAGTATTTATCACTTAATTTATGGGAATTTTATGAAAAAGAATATACGCCGAGCTGCCAAATACTTGCTAAAACTAGGTTTCTAGCTATTTACATTTAAAAAATAAAAAAATAATTATAAAGAAATGCTAGTAAATCTCAATAAGGTTATGATAGGTTAAAGCTACTCACACAATGTGAATAAACCTTCCGCGTTCATTAGGCTGAATCCTGGTTTGCAAATGTGAGATCACAAAACTGGGATTTAGCTGTTTTTCTCTGTGTTCTCTGCGCCTCTGTGGTTTTTTGTTGATCGCCTCTCGTCTCTCTTGATTGTTAAACTAAAACTTTCTGAAATCAGTCATACAGTATTTTTTCGGAAGCTGCGTAGGCGTAGCAGCCGTAGGCATCGCTTATACTCTTAGCATCAGACTTTACCAGAGCGATTGATGTCAGAAGATGCAAAAGACCAGAATACACTCGTCAATCTTGAAGGCTTTTGGAAAATCCTAGATTCAAAGCTTGTCAGTTTAGGAACACCTGCGGCATTAATTGCGGTTGCGTTGGACTTTGCGCGTAAATCTGAATGGCAAAATGCAGGACTTTGTATAGTTGCTGCTGGTGGTATTTGGTTAATTATCAAAGTTGGGAATAAATTAAGCCCATACATCGATAAATTTTTGGACTGGATATTTATTACTCAAATTCCCAAATGGTGGACACAAATTACAGATAGGTTTAGGGCAGAGTATCTTGCTCAACTAATAGCTGACTGTCAAGAATACCAGGGGCGTGGATTTAGTGGCGAAGGGCTGGATCTGGAAAATGTGTTTGTTCCATTGGGCTTTTATTCCGAAACGCCAGCGTCTAATCCTCAAGATTTGCCCTCTTTTGGTCAAACTGAGCCGGAGCAAAATCTGGAATCCGGGCAAACAGCAAGCATTCTAACTTTTGCTACTCAGCAGGAAAGTGAAATTGGCAGTTTGCTGAGAGGAATTACTAAAAAAAATGTGGCGTGCCGACGACTGGTGATTTTAGGAGCGCCTGGTTCAGGAAAAACCACACTTTTACGGCACATTACGCTGCTGTTTGCTCTGCGAAAACAATCAAAATTGGATCGAGGTTTGCCTCTACTCGTTCCTGTTTTGCTGAGATTGAGAGATGTTGCTTCCGTTATTGTTGCAGATGATAGTTCCTCTCTAGCTCAAATAATTGCCAAAGCGGAGAAAGATAAACCATCAAAAACTCAGCCGTGGTTTGAAAAGCAGCTTAACAATGGCAAGTGTCTGGTAATGTTAGATGGACTTGATGAAATTGCGGACGATGAGGAGCGACGGAAGGTAAGTACTTGGGTTTCTCAGCAACTCCAAAATTATAAGCAAAAATTACCGTTCATTTTGACATCGCGCCCACAAGCTTACGATCAAGCTCATCTGCCAAATACCCCAAGTTATTTTGTGCGGTCATTCACCACTGCACAGCGCAATACGTTTCTTTTCAACTGGTATTTCAATCTAGAAAAACGTAGAAATTCTGCGGGACAATCGCAAAAACAGATCAAGAAAATTGCCGAATCCAAAAAAAGCGAGTTAATGCGGCAAATTGATGCAGTTCCTTCACTGCGTTTGATGGCAACTAACCCATTGTTACTGGCATTAATTATTAATACTTACAAGCAGAAAAACAGTCTTGCGCCAACGCAAACAGGACTTTATAAGCAAGTTTGTGATGTGCTTCTCCAAGGACGGCAATCTGCTTATGGAATTACCCGATATCCACTCAAACCAGAGCAAAAACAAGAAGCTTTGCAAGCACTCGCACTGGAGATGACTAAACGCCAAGTACTTCAGTTTACGCTAGATGAGAGAAATCAGGACAATAATATTTTTCTCGCAAAAGAGTTTCTTCAGAAAGAACTAGCTCAGATGGTTCAGGTGGGACAAGAGTTTAAACCAGAAGATTTTATTGAAAAAGATGATATCGGTGTGCGAGAATTGTTGAGCGATCGCAAACAAGAAAAACTCTATGAATTTACCCATCGCACATTTCAGGAGTATTTAACGGCGGTTGAACTCACAAAGGCAGAGCATGAGCCTTATTTATTAGAAGTTTTTACGAAAGATGAAAAATACTTGGATTGGATGAGACAAACCATTTTGTTTTATGCAGGACAGGTCAAAGTAGATAAACTGATTGATGCGGCATTGAACAAACCAACTGTAGCAACCCTAACCCTCGCTTACGAGTGTTTGCAGAACAAGCTCAGAGTTAGTCGGGAGAAAGAGCAGGAACTACTGGACAAGGTAGAAGAGGGTTTGAAGTCGGATGACGTGGAAGTTTTTAAGTTAGCAGCATCAGTGCAACTGCAAAAACGGCTATATCGCCTGAATGAAGATTGTTTTGTAGGAAGTTCAGAGAACGAAAACCAGCCTACAATTACCACAACAGAAGCAGGTAAAAAAATCTGGGCAGTACAATTAATAGATAAGACTGAGATCACGGAGGCAGAATATCGGCTGTTTATCTTAGAGACAACCAAAAGCGACTTAACTATTGAAGTCAAACCAAGTGAAATCAGCTTCCCACAAGGAAATGCTTTTTGTGCTTGGTTGAGTAAGAGAACTAGAGAGCGATTTAGCGACGCAGGAATCTGTTATCTACGGGAAACCTCAACAGATACATTCCGCCTAGTTCGGTTTCGCATACCGGAACAGTATCATCAACTCGCCTACTATCTAGCCGCAGGTATGTGGAAAGAGGCTGATGAGGAAACATTAAAAGTGATGTTGGAAGTAGCGGGACGGGAAAAACAAGGTTATCTGGAACTGGACGACATTCGGCAATTTCCCTGTGAAGACTTGAGAATTATTGACAAACTTTGGGTTGATTATAGTAATGGACACTTTGGATTTAGTGTTCAAAAAGAAATATATCTCGAAGAGGGTGGAATCTTAGAAGGAAATCGAACAAGTTCGCCTTTTAAGAAGGCTCTCGTCCCATTCAGATGGATATATGAGCGTTTTGGTGGTAGAGTGAGGGATGAAGATGATATAAATAGACGAAGCTTTAAACGTGTAGCCGATCGCGTGGGGTGGAGAGTGAAAGAATCGTGGATAGGAAGAGAACAAGTAATATAATATAGCACTTCAGCCCTAAAGGGACACTTACCCTTTTGCAATGGTGCACTACACAAGACAATAATCGGTACCACTGCGAGAAGAATATATTTTAGAAAAAGCAATGTTGGTATTGCATTTACTCCTTCTTCTCTCGCGTCGAGACTTGTAAAATGTAACATATAAAGCTTTCAGAAGTTTGTAAACATTTATAACAACCTCCTTTCCCACGCAATAATCAACATTTCATAAATCCGATACCTGGCACGGGCGGCTCATAAGAATTTGCGTGAATAAATTTTTCTGCTACCTCATGTACCTCCGTACTTTCAGTTACTTTCTGGTTATTCCAAGGTAAGCTCATTTGCCCAGGCGACGACTTTTTAGCCTTCCCTCTCTTAATCATCGAAGGTAAAAAGCGACTTCCCCAATGATTTCGCAACTCTTGTTTTGCCTTTGGTTTATATTTGCGACAAAATCCGCGATATCTCGCCGCGCACTCTTCCAAAGTTCTCCCCAATTGTAAAAAAGCTGGATGCCATTGAGTGATGCCATCATTACTCAAACGGTCATGAGTCCCATAATTGCTAAAATCATAGAAAAAACCCTGCTGCATTCCCGCCGCCTTCGGGTTAGCGTGGATATATCGCAAAGTATTTAAAGCCCTGAGCTTATCTGTATTAGCAAAACCTGTACTGTGATATCGTTTTTCCCAAAAATGCCCTGTGCGGTTCAACATCCGATTAAAGCACATGGCAGTATACCAGTTGAGCCAGTGCATAATTTTGGGTAATTCCTCTGGCTGTTTGGGTTCTAGCAGGTAATGTACATGATTGCTCATAATGCACAAAGCATAGAGATTAAAGCCATACTTGTCCTGTGCCTTTTTAATGGCATAAAGGAAAACTTCACGACATTCTAACCGCGTCAGCCGAAATTCCCGATTATTACAACGGGTAGTAATGTGATAACAAAACCCGGATTTAAGTTCACGTTGAGGGCGAGGCATAACAATAGAAATGAATAAACACAAGTTGCTAAATTGAATTTTAAAATAGGCTTATCACTAACAAACCTGAAATTATGGCTCAAATCTTAGTTGAAAATTTAGACCCGTTGATTCTCGAAAAACTACAAACTCTCGCCAAACAAAACGGTAGGTCTTTGCAAGAGGAATTAAAACATATCCTGCAACAAGCGAGTGAAACAGCGACACACTACCACAGTGGCGGCGATATGGAAAAAGCTAGAGAAGCAGTAGCACGCGCTCAGGTAAGATATGCAGGAAAAACTTTCAGTGACAGCACTGAACTCATCCGTGAGGATAGAGAACGGTGAGTAAGTATGTTTTAGATGCCAGCGTCAAGCCCATCCTTTCACTGCTAGACTAAATACAACCCTCAACCTGAAGCAAAGGTAGCTTTATGACCTCTGCAACCAATCCAGCCACTGAAGAACTGACCCCATTTCCAGACCATACTCAGCTACCAGATTCTGATGGCACTTTTGTGAAAAATTGGCAAGAGCATCCCCAAAGCATTTTATTGACTGACTCAATTACACCAATCCTGAAGCAATTACATCCTGAAGGTGAATATTGCATTGGCCAAGACTTAGGCATATATTGGCGCTTGACTGACCCGCCAGAAAAAGGCGCAGAAGCACCAGATTGGTTTTATGTGGGGAATGTTCCACCTCTGCTGGATGGACTCACACGTCGGTCTTATGTATTGTGGCGAGAATTTATTGCCCCAACGATTGTTTTAGAGTTTGTCTCTGGGGATGGGACTGAAGAACGCGATAAAACTCCTTGGAAGGGGAAATTCTGGGTTTATGAACAGGTGATTCACCCAGCTTTCTACGGCATTTATGAAGTGCAGAAAGCCAGTGTGGAAGTTTATGAATTAATTGGTGGACAATATCAGTTGTTATCGCCAAATGAACGGGGTCATTATCCCATACCACCTATGGGAGTGGAGTTAGGGATTTGGCAGGGAGAATATCAAAATACGGATTTACCTTGGCTACGTTGGTGGGATTTGCCAGGTAATTTGTTATTGACTGGAGAGGAACGCGCTGAACAAGAGCGCCAACGCGCTGAACAAGAACACCAGCGCGCTGAACAAGAGCGCCAACGCGCCGAGCGTCTAACTGCTCAATTGCGTGCTTTAGGAGTGGAACCAGAAGCCTAGTGTTTGATTAAAACTTTCTGCAATCAGTCATTCAGCATTTTTTCGGCAGATGCGTAGGCGTAGCAGCCGTAGGCATCGCTTATACTCCTCTTGGCCAGTTTGAATATACAGGCAATCAAAGATTCTCTTAAATAATTAGCCATGCAGGTTAACTTGTTCTTGTAGCCAGGGGTCTACAGGTTCTCCATCTTTGCGATGCAACTCAATTTCCACTACCATCACTTCTTTGGAACCAGGAGGTGCGGGCTTTTGATGAAAAATAATGTCATAGTCTTCAGGGTTATGTTTGCGTTCTTTCAACCAGTCCTGCACTTTGGTGGTAGCAAAAAATGATTGACCTTGCTCGAACATACGAGTAATCTGCATTTGCAATGTGTACGGATTTATGCGACCCATTTTTTATATCCTGGCTTAAGTACTTAAATTTTTAGCAAGAGTGTTTCTATATCTCATGTTATCCTGCTGCCATGATAACTCTGCATTGCCACCAAGCGATGCCTACGCCTAGGCACCTGATAACCGTGTTAATCTATCGCTAGGGATAGCCAGAGAAACTGCCAGAGTACGGTAAACTGCAATATTAAAGCTACGGAATGTTCGTTAAAATCGTACTTATAAACTGATTTGAGGAGCCACCAGGATGCAAGTTGGATACGATTCTGACAAGCGTAAGTTGCTGTCATCCCTGTGTCACGGGGCGATTTTTTTTAGTACAACATTTTTGTCAATTGGGGTGCCAATTGTCATTAACTTACTCTCCGACGACCCCGTTGTCAAAAGCAACGCCAAAGAATCGATTAATTTTCACTTAAATGTTTGGTTCTGGGCAACCATCATAGGAGTTCCATTAGGTATTCTATCTTGGCTCACCTTTGGCATTGGGGGAATTTTATTCTTCCCCGTTGTGGCCTTTGGCTTTGCACTACATTGGGGACTAACTATTTGGGCCCTATTGCACTGTTTGGGCCGGCCAGATGAACCATTTCGTTATCCGTTTATTTTTCGACTGTTCTAATGTAATAGGGACTAAGAGCTAGTACCGCTGCCTTGGAAGTCAAAAGGAGCCAGCGCCGTGGGCGGCTACGCCGACTTGTAGCAACTGGCGTTCAAAAGGCTTATAGAATAATCTCTTGACTTAATATGGTCTTTTTATTTACGCCGCACCTTACTAGCCTTAGCGCCTTTATTTTCTAGATAGAACTGCATATAAACTCCTATTTGATTTATGTTGGCGTAGCCTACGCTATGCGCTTAAAATCTCAGTACAACATCAATACTGTAGCCAAAAAAAGAGTATAAAAAAAAGGGCTGATGTAGTAGAGTT
>NZ_CAWUDM010000112.1:0-17714 GCF_963920855.1 Nostoc sp. CCY0012
ACGAGCCGAGAATATTGAAAGTGCGATCGCTGCTTATTCTGCTGCACTGGAAGTTAGAACCCGCAGCGCTTTTCCCCAAAACCATGCAGAAACTTTGTTCAATTTCGGCAGGTTATACCAAGATGAAAAACAATTTGACTTAGCTTACAATACCTTTGTCTCTGCCATTGCTACCATAGAAGCTTTGCGCGGAGATATTATTTCTAGTGAAGAAGCCAAGCGTAAACAAGCAGAAGAATGGAATCAACTTTATATACGCATGGTGGAAGTTTGCCTAGCATTGGCAAGAGACACCGAGGCAATAGAATATATTGAACGTAGCAAAACCCGCAATTTAGTAGAACTGCTAGCCAAAGCAACATTAACCAGTCCAGAAGATTCGTCTTTAGTTGGTAGCAGCATTGACTTTGGAGTAATTCAAAACCTCTTAGATAACAACGCTGCAATCATCGAATGGTACCTTTTTAATGATTGTTTTCGTGCTTTTATCATCACCCGCGACAACAACAAGCCAATAATCTGGCATTCTAGTAAACAAGACTTAGATGAATTAATTCATTGGAGAAATGAATATCTAGGTGACTACTACAACCTGCAAGATGAAAATAAAATTGGCTCTCCTAGAGTGGTTATGATAAAATACTATAAATAAAATAGATAACTGCTCATATTTTTATCATAAAAAACATCTCAAAGCGAGTCTAGGGTAGAGATACAAAAATAATTAGAACTAGAAAACATAAAAAAGGTTGAGATAAGAATTAGTGATTTAATAAATATGCCATCTAATCCCTTGCTGCACTTTATTACTAAAGTTATTAATCTTGAAGATATCAAGGTTATTAATTATGACTTTATCACTGATGATGAAATAGTCATAGAAGTCGAAAATAAGCTAAAAGTTGGTCAATGTCCACACTGTGGACATATAACTGATAAAATCCATCAAAATCATTGGTATACAGTCAGAGATATACCTCTGAGTGATTATCAAGTATTGTTAAAAGTAAATCGTCGGCAATTGAGATGCACAAAATGTCGTCAAGTCTTCAGTGAGTCACTAGATTTTATAAAAACTAGAAGAACCTATACAAAAAGACTAGGGATGAAAGTAATTAAGGAAGTATTAGAAACGAATGTAGAGAGTGCAGCCATCAGAAATAGAATGACAGCATCGGAGGTAGAAACCTTATTAAAAGAACAAGAAGCTGATTTACTCAAAGAAAAACCTCTTCAGCTAAAAAAGTTAGGTATAGATGAAATAACCCAGCTAAAAGGAGGAAAAAACTATGCGGCTGTATTAGTAGATTTAGAAACAAGAAAACCAATAATGTTGTTGGAGAAAAGAAATAAAGCCGTCATAGCAGAATACTTATCAAGCCTAGGTTCAGAGGTATTAAATCAAATAGAAGAAGTCAGTATAGACTTATGGATACCCTATAAAAGTTTAATCCAAGAAATGCTACCAAATGCTCAAGTAGTAGCCGATAGATTCCATGTAATGAAACAAATAAATCAGGAGTTAGATGAAAGAAGAAAGCAGGAAAAACGGGCAGCAGTCAAAATTAAAAATCGGCAAGAGAGAGAGGATAAATTAGCAGGATTAACTCACAGTAAATACCCTTTATTAAAGAAAAAAGAAAGCCTCAATGATCAGGAAAAAGCCAAGATAAATTCACTGCAAAAACTCGCTCCAGAATTAGGAGAAATGTATCGAAATAAAGAAGCAATTAGAGATATATTTGAAAGTCACATAACCAGTGATGAAGCCTTATATAAATTCCTGGAATGGACTCAAACGGCTTATAAATTTTTCCCAAAAAGTTGTCGAACCATTAGTAGATGGATAGATGAGATTCTCGCTTATTTTGATCACAGAACTACTCAAGGTATTGTTGAGGGGATTAATCAGAAAATTAAGCTCATTAAAAGAAGGGCTTATGGCTTAACTAACTTTAATAATTTTAGAAGAAGGATTTTACTGAATTGGTATTTCTGTTGTTAATTTAGCATATCTAGTCTGGGAGAGCCATAAAATTCAATGGCAGAATCAGCTAGAAGAACGCCTGAAAAAGTTATCAGAAATTCTGCATCTTGAGGAAGTATTAGAACAACTACCCAAACAATGCGACAGATTAATATTTATTCCCCATCGCTACTTACACCTGTTTCCTCTCCATGCTTTACCTGTCAAGGAATCATACTTAATTGACTTGTTCCCCAACGGCGTAGGCTATGCACCCAGTTGTCAACTTCTGCAAAAAGTCCAACTGCATCAACGTCCTGATTTTCAATCTTTCTTTGCTATCCAAAACCCCACAGAAGATTTATATCAAAACTACGAAAAAGATTTAGGAGCAGTTGCAGCCATCAAAAAACAGTTTAGTGATACTAAGATTTTGAAGCAAGACCAAGCCAAAAAGTCAGCAATTCTGCTTGGCATTAATGAAAATCTTCACAATGTCACACTAAATGAAAAATTACTGAAAGCTAACTCTGTCTTTTTCTTCTGTCATGGATACTTTAACT
The DNA here is from genome assembly GCF_963920855.1 of Nostoc sp. CCY0012. NCBI lineage: Bacteria > Bacillati > Cyanobacteriota > Cyanophyceae > Nostocales > Nostocaceae > Nostoc > Nostoc sp. CCY0012. The sequence continues at coordinate 2,530 of NZ_CAWUDM010000112.1, forward strand.
CTAATTCTCCCCAAGATTCTGGTTTACAGTTAGCTGATGGAAACCTGACTTTAGCAGATATCATTACTCACTTCAAACTAGAAAACTGTCGCCTAGTCACTCTCTCCGCTTGCGAAACTGGTTTGACCGACTTCACAAGTACGAGTGATGAATACATTGGTTTACCCAGTGGATTTTTGTTAGCTGGTAGCACCAATGTAGTCAGTAGCCTTTGGACTGTCAGCGCTACAGCTACAGCTTTATTAATGATTAAATTTTACGAAGAACTACAGCAACAAAGTAATATTGTATTAGCTTTAAATACAGCACAATGTTGGTTAAGGGATACCACAGTCAAAGGCTTTCAAGATTGGCTGAATCACTCCTCACTCAGTCTAGTTTGGCAGGCACAACTAAATCAATACTTTACTGATAATCATGAAAATGCCTCAACCAAACCTTTTATATCACCTTTCTATTGGGCTGCTTTTTGTACTATAGGTAAAGGAGTTTAGAAAATGTCAGTTTATAGAAATAGCATCCAAGCTTTTATTCAAGTGCTTGACTCTCAGTCAAATTTGATTCCGACTCAAGACTGGAATGAACTGCACCAACTATCGATTCAGTTACCAGAAGACAATGAGAAAATTTCAGAAATCATAGAAAATTGGTTGCAACCAGAATCCCGTAGTCAACTTCTAGAAGCCTACAAACAATATCTGAAATCACTCACTGCTGCATCTCATATTGATGTAGATAGAAACATAGGAATAGCTAATAGCAAATCACAGACTCCAGTCAATCAACCTAGTGAATCATCAAAGGAACTTGTAGATAACGCCATAAAAAAGAACTCTCCTTTATCTGACAACACAAAAAATAACCAACAACATTAAAAATAGTAGGTTGGGTTGACTTCAGGAAACCCAACATCATCAAGACTTTGTTAGGTGGCGCTATCACTTAACCTAACCTACAAAATATAAAAACTACAAAATATAAAAACAAGCAAAAATCTTGAAGAATTTCAGCCTCAGTCTCTATGCTTTTCATCTCCGCCACACCCTAACTGAACTTCCCGGTGAAGTTGTGGCAAATGCTAATCTATTGTGGGAAAATTTAGTAAAAGTGGGTGAAAATTCGCTAACTTTTGTGGGGTTGAAAGACTTACGCTCAAAGTTAATTTGCTATCAAAATAATATATACAACCCCAAGAGGGAAATAGGAAGAATACCAGAACGCTTAATTGATGCTCAAGATTTAGATTTGGGTAGTCTCCCCACACCAGAAGGCTTTAAAATTAATGCTAATCTTCAGCCTTTCTTGCTTAACGATACCTACGCAGTTGATTTAACGCTGGTTCCAGAATCACCAAACATTTCCATAGACATACCACAACTGCAACATTTTAAACCAAGTTCCCTACTACCATCTAATATTCAAGCATCTTTAGGACAAACATTATCGATTTATGGAGAAGTAGATCCAACTGAAGATTGTGATACACTAGCTGAAAAATTAGCCATAGCCTTAGTAGCTGGCACAAATTTAAATCCAGTACGAATACAACAGGGAGAACTATTTGGTAGTCTTTTATTTGAATACCAAGCACTTGACCCCGATGAACCAGATAATCCTACTAAACAATGCCACATTTTAATAGTCATTAATAATAGTCAAGCTGCAACAGGAACACTTGCAGCAGAAGCTTATGACTGGTTGCTAAATTTACTTTGTAGCTACCACAAAATACTTTACATTTATCAACAAGCTCGTCAACGCTACCGAGAAGCGAGAGCAATTTATGGTGATTTAGAAAATAAAATTAAAGAATTTAATAGACTGATATCTAAAAAGCAAACACAATTATCTGGCTTAAAAAGCTTAATGGTAGAAATCCCCAAAAAAAGCTTTGATTACACCAGATGCTTGCAAGATTTACAAACGCACCACACGGCAATTACTACTAATATTACTAATTACAGAATTTGTTTAGAGAACATTCAAAACATTGATGGCGGGAATAGCCCCCAATCCTGGCAAGATTTTATTAATAAAGACTGTAAAAAATGGCAAGAACAAATACAAACAGATATTAACTATTTGACTCCAGGTCAAGAATTGTTTGGTCAGTTAGTTGATACTATCCGAGGTATAGTAGAAACAGAACAAGCCGAGAGCGATCGCTCTTTAGAAAACACCATCCAAAGATTAGGTATTGGCTTCGGTGGTGGTGCAATTGTCTCAGGGATTCTCACCCAATATATTGATGAAAATCATAATCCCTTAGCTATTATCTCACCCCAAAATCCACCCCATCCCATTTATGCAACTGTAATTTTCAGTTTTCTAGCAACATTATTTTTCATAGGTTTGGGTTGGCTGATGACGAAACGCAAATAAGCCTGGTTTTGAGCAATATTATTCCATCAAATTATCACTTACAGGTTCACCTGGGTAGAAGCGATCGCTCTGAATTTCTGTCAAACTATATAAACATTGCTGGGGAAAAGTCGAGAATGGCAAGTTGGTTTCACCTGATGCTAAATCTCTAGCATTTTCGTAGACTTCTGGTAATGCTTCTTCCATGTAAGGCTTCAGGCTGGGATTCTCGCTCAATAACTTGATAATTTCCCGCCGTTGTACTCTAATTGTTGCTAACCAACTCCGACTGCGTTTGCTTGATTGAAATTCCCACTTTAGTAAATGTGCAATTAAAATACTCAAGCGATTTCGTAATTCTTGACGTTCCCTTCTCCCCAAAGATGCGATTTCTTCAATTAAATTGGGCAAATCAAGCTGGTTCCATTCATGTCCACGCAGCAGGTTAGCTTGTTGCTGAGTCCAGGCGTAAAAGTCACTTTCATAGAGGTTGGCTTTCAGGTTTGCCGATGATTTTCCGGTTTGTGGTGTTTGCATGGTCAAAACCTGGAGGATATTCTTTCATTTTAATCAAGAAGCGATCGCCTACCACATCTTTGACAAAATTAAAACGTGACTACACTCCGAATTGATTCACCTTTGTGCATCAAATCAAAAGCATCATTAATTTGCTCAATAGGCATCACATGAGTAATTAAATCGTCAATATTTATCTTCCCGTCCATATACCAATCAACAATTTTCGGCACATCGGTACGCCCCCTCGCACCACCAAAGGCTGAACCTTTCCAAACGCGCCCGGTGACTAGTTGAAAAGGACGAGTGCGAATTTCTTGTCCAGCACCCGCAACACCAATAACCACACTCACACCCCAACCTTTATGGCAGCATTCTAAGGCTTGACGCATGACGTTGACATTGCCAATACATTCAAAACTATAATCAGCGCCGCCTTTTGTTAAATCTACCAAGTAGGGAACTAAATCACCTTCAACTTCTTGGGGATTCACAAAATGCGTCATCCCAAACTTTTCTGCTAAAGCGCGTTTACTGGGATTAATATCTACCCCGACAATCATATTTGCGCCTACCATCCGCGCCCCTTGGATGACATTCAAGCCAATACCGCCTAAGCCGAAAACCACGACATTGGCACCTGGTTCCACTTTCGCTGTATTAATTACTGCACCTACACCAGTAGTTACACCGCAACCGATATAACAAACCTTATCAAACGGCGCATCTGGGCGAATTTTAGCTACAGCAATTTCTGGTAACACTGTGTAATTAGAAAACGTAGATGTCCCCATGTAGTGATGAATCATTTCTCCACCAATACTAAAGCGACTAGTGCCATTAGGCATGACACCACGTCCTTGGGTGAGGCGAATTGCTTGACAGAGGTTGGTTTTGAAGCTCAGACAATATTCACACTGTCGGCATTCTGGGGTATAAAGAGGGATTACATGATCTCCGGGTTTGACGCTAGTTACACCAGCGCCCACCTCCACCACCACACCAGCGCCTTCATGTCCTAAAATTGCCGGAAACAAACCTTCAGGATCATCACCGGAAAGGGTGTAAGCATCGGTATGGCAAACTCCAGAAGCTTTAATCTCAATTAAAACTTCCCCGGCTTGGGGTGGCGCTAGTTCAACGGTTTCAATAGTTAACGGCTTACCCGCGCCGTAAGCGATCGCTGCTTTAACTTCCATTCTGTTATCAAAGTTGCGTCATGGGCTGTTATGAGTTTATATCAGGGAAGGTAGAGAGTAACGCATTCCCCACGGATAAATCCGGGGGCTTTTAGTAGCCCTGAGAAATAGCGGCTTGGTTCCTGTTCAGGTTCCGAAACACTACCCCCCTAACCTCTAGGCGCGGTTACGATTAAACAGAGGATGGACTCATCCCCACGCCCCAAAAACACATTATTTTGCTACTTAGCAAGCAGTGTGTTTTTACCCTATCAAGGCTACGCGACAGCCTTTGTGTCTACTGGCACAACCGTTTCTGTGGGGTTACACAGTGCCTCTGCCCATTTCGACATACATTTATTATCCCATGGCCAAGTCTTTTTCGACAGCGTTCGCGTTAGCGTGCCTTGGGCTGCTATAAAATCGCCAACGCCTTGCCCCCATGTCTAAAGTCAGGGGCTTCCACGACGTTGATCATTTGGTGGTTTTTATGACTTTTTTGTAAATTAACTAATGAAGACAGAGACTCCTGCTACAAGCGTTCTGAGTATGCAGCATGGGGTATCCCAGAATATTGGATTTACGACCTAATTAAATGGTATGTACCGCTAAATTAGACATCCTGCGTCATCAAACCAGATTATTATTTGATTTTCACCCTTGGGTAACAATCCTAAGATAGAGTCAGGTTATTTTGACCGGAGCATCAAATATGGTGTCAACACAATTACTCAACACACTGCAAGGCCTTAGTCGTGCTGAAAAACTTTATGTTGTGCAAGTTTTGATTTCAGAATTAGCCCAACAGGAGGCAGATTTAATCAAATCAGAACAATCTTATCCCGTCTGGTCTCCATATAATGCTTTTGAAGCAGCAAACACTATGCTAGAAGTTTTACAAACAACGCAAAATCAAAACAATGCCGAGGGTTGAGCAATTTCCCTTTGTCAACGCGGACAAAACATTGGGGGAGGCTGGTTTTCGACCTCAAATGCCGATTACACTGGCTAATCAGCAGTGTTCTATCACAACATCTGCGCTGTTAGATACAGGAGCAACAGTCAACGTGTTGCCATATCAAATAGGTATCGATTTGGGGTATGTTTGGGAACGTCAAACAGCAACTTTGAACCTAACAGGGAATCTGGCTGAGTATGAAGCCCGTGTTGTAGTCATTGAGGCGATAGTTGCTCAATTTGAACCTGTGCAACTTGTATTTGCGTGGACAAAAGCTGTACAAGTTCCTTTAATTTTAGGGCAAGTAAATTTTTTCATGGAGTTTGATGTTTGTTTTTATCGCTCACAGCTCTATTTTGTAGTTAGTCCTAAGAAGAAAAATCCACAGTGAGGATGTCAACAAGGACTAATCAATCTGCTTCCTAATTCATGCAAGTTCAGGAGGAAAATTACTGTGATGCCTCTTCTCTCTCCACTTGCTCTGGCGTCCAGAATGATAGAATGGCTTTTTTCTCCGAGATTGGTACATTAGTTACAGGCGGTAAACCTGGATAATGGTACCGATCCGCCATTATTTTGTTAACTTTGATCTTATCTCTATTTTCGCAAAGCTTATGAACCCTGCCCTAACTAGAATTGGCGCTCAAATGTCCAACTTAACTGGCGTCCGAGCGATTATGAAGGACATTATCGAAACGTTAAAAGCTGGGGCGGGGCAAGAATTTATGAATTTGAGTGCCGGTAACCCGCTGATTTTACCGGAGGTGGAACAGTTATGGCGGGATTGTACCGCGGAATTATTAGCTAGTCCGGACTATGGCGAAGTGGTTTGTCGTTACGGTTCTAGTCAAGGTTATGGGCCGTTAATTGAGGCGATCGCCAACGACTTTAATAAGCGCTATGGTTTAAAGTTGACGGAACGTAATATCCTGATTACACCCGGCAGCCAAAGCCTTTATTTCTACGCTGCTAATGCCTTTGGAGGCTACACAACTGACGGTGACCTCAAACAAATCGTTTTGCCCCTCAGTCCCGATTATACGGGTTACGGCGGCGTTACTTTAGTTCCAGAAGCCTTAATCGCTTACAAACCCACCCTAGATATTGATGCACCTGCTCACAGATTTAAATATCGTCCAGATTTTAGCCAACTAGCAATTACAGAAAATACGGGTTGTGTGATTTTCTCTCGTCCTTGTAACCCCACGGGTAATGTACTGAGTGACGAAGAAGTTAAAAAAATTGCGGCTTTGGCTGCACCTTTTGATGTACCTGTGTTGATTGACTCAGCTTATGCGCCTCCTTTCCCGGCGTTGAATTTTACGGAAATGACACCTGTATTTGGTGGTAATATTTTGCACTGCATGAGTTTATCCAAGGTGGGATTACCCGGAGAACGCATCGGTGTTGCCATTGGTGATGAAAGCATGATTCAAGTTCTGGAGTGCTTCCAGACAAATTTGTGTATTCATCCATCAAGATACGGGCAGGCGATCGCAGCTTTGGCAATTAATTCTGGTGCTTTGCCAGCAATAGCCGCAGACGTTATTCGTCCGTTTTATCAGAAAAAATTTACTGTATTAGAAGATACGTTAGATGCAGCCATGCCTCAGGATTTACCTTGGTTCTTGCATCGGGGTGAGGGGGCGATATTTGCTTGGTTGTGGTTACAGGATCTACCAATTACTGATTGGGAATTTTACCAGCAACTCAAGCAGGTGGGTGTAATAGTTGTCCCTGGTAGTACGTTCTTCCCTGGTTTGCGGGAAGAGTGGCCACACAAGCATCAATGTTTACGTATTAGTTTGACTGGTAGTGATGAGGAGATTGTCACGGGAATGCAGCGTTTAGCAAAAGTGGCTGAACAAGTTTATCAGCGTGCTGTTGTGAGTGCCTAAGATTATGAAAACGAACCGCCAAGGCGCGAAGAAGAGGCAGGGGAGCAGGGAGCAGGGAGCAGGGGGGAAGTTTACCAACCTACTCCCTATTCCTGATGAATGGTTGGAAATTGGTAAGATTGTCTCTCCTCAAGGGTTATGTGGAGAGTTGCGGGTGTATCCCCAATCGGATTTTCCCGAACGATTTGAGGTTCCGGGGACACGTTGGTTGTTGCGTCCGGGTGAGAGGGAACCGCAGCCTGTGGAGTTGTTGGGAGGGCGTTATATTGAAGGGAAAAATTTGTATGTGATTGAGTTAGCTGGGGTGGAAGATCGTAACCAAGCTGAAGAGATGCGTGGTTGTAAATTGATGGTACCAGCAAGCGATCGCCCCCCATTGGGTGAAGATGAATATCATGTCATCGATTTGATTGGTGTGGAAGTCTTCATGCAAGAATCTGGGGAACTTGTGGGTACTGTGGTAGATGTGATTCCGGCTGGTAATGATTTACTGGAAGTAAAGTTGCATCAACAAAATGAAGCTGTTGAGGGAGAAAAAACAAAACCCCCCAAGACTATTTTGATCCCATTCGTTACTGCGATCGCCCCTGTAGTAGATTTGCCAGCCCATCGTATTGAAATTACGCCACCCCCTGGGTTAATGGAATTAGCAACTTGACCAAAAGATAAGGTTTAAAGCCGAGTGGAATTGTGGGCGATAGCTCCCCTGCTTTTTCACTTCCCCAAAGGGGGTTTCCCTACTTCTTAATTTCCCCCAACTGCTGGGCCACCCCCCCTTCCTCGGAAAGTATCAAAGTTGTTGCAGCCATTACAATCATCATTACCACAACTAGCCCCAGTATGGCTGTTCGTTGTCTAAATTTGATTGCCGCAAATAAAATATCTATGGTAGTTTCACCACCCGTAACTTGAAGTGGTTTCAATGCTTTTAAAGCAGCAGCTGCATTGGCATAGCGATGTTTACACTTGCGTTCCACCATTTTTGCCAACCATGATTTAAAATTCGGGTTCAGTTGGGGTACTAATGTCTGGAAATGAAACCGATATTTATGATCTATCAACTTGCCAATATCAATAGAACGGGTATTAGTGAGTAGGCAAATTAGTGTTCCCCCCAAACTATACAAATCTGAGGATTGGTTGAGGGTATAACCAAGTTGTTCTTCTGGTGGCATAAAACCCGGCGTTCCAGAGGCAAAACTACTCAGAGCTATTTTTGCACCTTGTATCCGCGCCAATCCAAAATCAACTAGATAAGCGTTTAGTTGCTCATCTACTAAAATGTTTTCTGGTTTAATATCTCGATGAATAATCGGGTTGACTTGCTGTTGCAAATAAACCAAAATTTCTAAAATTGATATAGCTATTTGCTTGATTTCTTCTGGTTGAAATTTGTGTTGCCAAGTCAATGATTGAGCATTTTTATACTCTTGTACCAGATAAAAATTACCGGATAATTCAAAACATTCTATGTAGCGAGGGATGCGGGGATGATCAAGTTGTTGGAGGATTTGAATTTCACGTTCATAAGTTTTCAACCCAAACCAGTCTGCACTTGTTCTAGCAACATTGAATTTTTTAATCACTACCTGCTGATCAGATTTACAGCCATTAGCTAGGTAAGTAACCCGTTCTTCTTGTTGATTGTGTCCTAGTTCTTTAATAACTTGATAGCCTAACTCAGAAAAATCAGGATAATCATTTAAAGGAATTGCCTCTCGCTTATGTACATCAAGCTCCATTACACACACCATTTGAGTCTGATTTTGTCAAGGTGCAATTAAAAAATTAAGAGGTACTCACCCAGTATTGTTAGCCGCTTTTTTGCCCTATCCATACAAAGACGCTATCAAAACAAACCTGTCTTTGCATCTACTTTAGGACTTACGCAAAAACTATCTGAAACTCTGAATAATTTTGCATAAGTCCTCTACTTAAAGCCTAGATATCCAAAGGACATCTATCTGCTCAATGATTAACTTTGCGCTAACCAATTGACAATCTGGGCATTGACAATATCTGGAACTTCGTCATGAGGACAATGACCAGCGTTAGGAATGGGAATAATCTTGATGTCTTTGCCATTCTCACACGCTTCTTCATATATCTTGGCCCCGGTAATTGGTGTCCAAGGGTCATCAGCACCCCAAATTACTAATAAGGGACGTTCTATTTTGGGCAAGAGTTCCCCAGGTGTAGGGCCAGGAGGCGCTGTAAGAATGGAAGCAAAAACTTGCTGCGCGCCGGGATCGCAAGATGGAGTATAAAGAATATCAACTAATTCATCGGTAACGGCTTCACGATTACGATAAACTTGGTATAAAGTACGACGAATTTGCGATTTTTGACGAATGCGATTATACACAAATTTACCAGTGATAGGCGATCGCACAAATCCATTAAAAGCTGCCATCACTGCCCTTAACGGTGGGTTCAATTCATGGGGACGATGACTCAAACCACCAGCTGAGTTAATTAAAACACCACCAGCAGCAATTTCGGGATGTTCTGCTAGCACCATTAAGCTTAAAAGGGCGCCAATGGAGTTACCAATAAATACCGCAGGTTCTTGGATATGTGCGTGCCAAAAATCTTTCAGCAGTTCTACCCATACTTCCACTGTGTAATTAATTAGTGCTTTATCAGAACCACCAAAACCTAAAAGATCCAAAGCAAAAACCTGATACCCAGCATTAGCTAAAACTGGAATATTTTTTCGCCAATGTCCAATGGAAGCACCAAAACCATGAACCAATACCAAAGGGCGACCTTTGCCCATGACAGTATATTGAATTTTGTGTCCTTGCCAAGTCCAAATAAGTTTTTCTAAGGTGACTGAAGGTAGCTGCTGTGTAGTTCCGGTCATTATTAAAATTCGTAAAGTATTGTTCTATATAGTATTGTCGCTGAACATTAATAATTCCGGACAAAAAGCTCAGAGGTTAGGGGCTAGATTTGAGGATTCATAGATTAAAGTCAATGTTATTTTCATTACCAACCAGGGATTAATAAATACAGGGGTACTTGTATCTTTTGCCTTACGAGGAGTGAAAACCTGCATGAGCAAGTTATGTCTTAGATCCAAGAATCCCCGTCTCTGGTGCTGAAGGCTGCGACCCTGGTAAATCTAGTCCCCACTGTGGTAGTAACGATGAAGGTGGACGCACACCCGGAGGAAGGTAATCCATTAAATCTGGTTTTTGACTTGCGTTCAAGTCTCCGCTTTTTTGGGTAAGCCGACTGGACTGACAGGACTAAATTAGTGCAAAAAAATTGTAGGTTGGGTGACGTAGGAAACCCAAAATCATTGGCAGCGTTGGTTTGCGATGCGCTTAAACCAACCTACATCTCATGCACCATTTTAGCTTTGCCACTTACTTACATTCACTCATTACTAAATGGCGGTAATTCGTTAAGAATGGTAAAGCGAATGTGATTAATTGCTAAGTCACCAAGAGGGATGTCATCTTTAGTCAACCTGATACCTTGACTGCTCAAAGTTTCAAAGGAAATACCTTTACCAATTTCAATGTGATACCAACATAAGCCCATAAAAAAGCGTGTAGGATATGGGCCACCGTGACCCACATCATCAGGATTAGATTCCATTGGTAGCCAGCCAAAACCTGGAATGTAAAACTCTAACCAAACATGGTTAAAGTCTGGTTGTAATGGCACTCCTTGGTGTTCGCTATGGGGAGGACATTTATATCTACCGACGGTGCGACAGGGGATGCCATTTAAGCGACACAAAGCTAGTAAAACGCCAACATACTCGCCACAAGAACCAACACCTCGTTCTAAGACCAAATCTGGGGTGTCAATGTAAGGCTTAATGCCATAAGACAACTCGTCATAAACGTAGTTGCGAATGTTGTACATTTTTCGCAGCACATTGGTTTCCGAACCAATAGCCTCATGGGCTGCACGACGGACGATGGTTGTCTCCATTGCCAAATCGTCATCATCAACTAGGTAGCGCTCTTGAAATTCTGGTGATAGTCCAGGAATATCTTCTACGTCTCTAGGTGTAATGCGATACTTGATGCCGCGAACTTCTAACAAAGCTTTCCAACCAAAGATATGTCTTTCGCCGGGAGTGAGGGTATCAAATTTAAAGACTGCTACACGTTGCCCATCAATGACTTCTTCGGTAAAAGGCATACCAATGGGTTCAATATGTTTTACCTTTTGACGTTCAGTTTCTGATGGTAGGGCAATGCGCCATTCTACCGCTGGCAAATACACCTCTTCTAAAGGGGCAATTTCCTCAGCATAGGACATTTCAATCAGGTAGCCGTTAGAGAGGGCGTAGTGCTTATCTGGGTCGTGATGATAATGCAGCGGATGAATAAAAGTGCGATCGCGGTAAGTTAATTCATGATTCGGGTCAGCATTGGGGTTATCCCGAATATAAGGCTCATCTGAGGCATAAGCGACAAACAGTGTTTCTTTACCTGTTTCATCATTGGTATGGATAGCAATACCGGTAGGAGAGTCAAATGGCGTGAGGACACTAAATTGAATTTCCCCCGTAGCCCTATCCATAGCGTAAACTGTTTGCTCAGTGCGATCGCAAACCCAAAGGATATCTTGACTCACTGCCAAATTTTCTATACCAACCCCAGGTGCGTAAAACCTAGTGATTTCTTTGCGGGTTTCCCGATCAAAAATTAAAATAGATCCAAGCTTTTGGCAGCTAACATAAACTGTCGATTCCCAAACAGCCACGCCATCAGCAGCGTAAGGCAAGGTGGCAAAATGCTCTAGACCTAAAGACGAGAGCTTAGACAAGTAAACACTGTTTTCACGCGTTACCCACAATGAATCTGACCACACTGCTAAACCTGTAACTTCACTAAATTCCTTTACCTGGTGAGGATTGAGGATTTTGCTATTGTCAGAGGCGGGATCAATTTCCAGTAAATGCCCTTTGGGAGTATCAATGGCAAGTAGCGTATCTTTGATGAAAGCAATGCCACACAGTGCGGCAGCTGTTAGCGGTCGAATCGTCCTTTGACCAAACATCTGGCTAGCAATCAAACTAGGGAGTGCAAAACTTATATTACGCATATTTATTTAACGGTTTAGCACGCCTAAAATTTATTTTGGCGTATACTTTGTCATCCACCCAGTGAATTTTATCGTTCACTATCTTGAATAAAATGTCTGGAAAAACACGGTGCATCAAGTAATAGTACCTAAGTAGCCGGAAAAATATCAGCAAGTTACTGGCATCACAGCCATAAATGTAACTTTAGTTGATGCTTTTCCCGTCATGCCTAAATTATGATCGAATTTTGTAACCATTTCCTCTGTCATACACAATGTCTGCTAATTCGTTGCCTGTTCACGAAGCATCTCCATCAGGAGAAGATCCCGCCGTTTGGCATAGTTTGGAAGTTGATAAAGCACTAGACCTGCTTGATAGTAACGCAGACCGTGGCTTAACATCCCCAGAAGTGCAACAACGGGTGCAAAAATACGGCCCCAATGAACTAGAAGAAAACGAAGGTCGCGGCGCTTGGGAAATTTTACTGGATCAGTTCAAGAACATTATGTTGTTGATGCTGATTGCCGTAGCTTTCATTTCCGGGTTTTTAGACTTCATGGCCTGGCAAGCAGGAGAATTTGACCCTGGTGAAGTGCCATTTAAAGATACGATCGCAATTATGGCTATCGTCATTCTCAATGGCGTACTGGGCTATGTCCAAGAAGCCAGGGCCGAAAAAGCTTTAGCTGCACTGAAAAAACTGACTTCTCCTTTAGTGCGAGTCCTCCGTAACGGCAAATTGATGGAGATAGCAGCCAAGGAACTGGTACCAGGAGATGTCATGCTGCTGGAAGCCGGGATGCAGATAGCAGCAGACGGACGCTTGATTGAACAATCGAATCTACAAGTGCGGGAGTCAGCACTCACAGGGGAAGCGGCATCTGTAAACAAGCAAGCAAGTTTATTATTGCCTGAAGAAACATCATTGGGCGATCGCCTGAATTTAGTCTTTCAAGGCACAGAAGTCGTCCAAGGACGCGCCAAGGTATTAGTAACAAACACTGGGATGCAAACGGAACTTGGTAGAATTGCTACCCTGTTGCAGTCAGTGGAAAATGAACCGACTCCTTTACAGCAACGGATGACCCAACTAGGTAATGTCCTGGTGACAGGTTCTCTAGTTCTGGTAGCTTTTGTGGTTGTTGGTGGGATTATTCAAGCCAGAGGTTTTAGCAACCTCCGAGAATTGCTAGAAATTTCCTTGAGTATGGCGGTGGCTGTAGTTCCTGAGGGTTTACCGGCAGTAATTACCGTGACCCTGGCACTAGGAACCCAGCGTATGGTACGTCATAATGCTTTGATTCGTAAGCTACCAGCAGTGGAAACTTTGGGTTCTGTAACTACTATTTGTTCTGACAAGACTGGCACCCTCACCCAAAACAAAATGGTGGTGCAATCAGTTTATATCAATAATAATGCTTTTCGGGTCACCGGAGAAGGTTATGCTCCCACAGGCGATTTTCAGTTAAATACTCAAACAATCCCCGTAGAAGATTATCCAGAAATCTCCGCTTTGCTTGTGGCCTGTGCCGTCTGTAATGACTCGGTGCTACAAAAAGAAAAAGGTGAATGGGCAATTTTGGGAGATCCCACCGAAGGTGCATTAATCACCTTGGCAGGTAAAGCCGGAATTGAAAAAGACCAATGGCAGAACAAATTACCCCGCATTGGCGAATTTCCCTTTTCCTCAGAACGCAAACGCATGAGTGTTGTGTGTCAAGGGCGGGGAAATGGAGAGCAAGGGGATGAGACAACTCCAGTTACCCCAAATTCTTCCCCTACTCCCTACTCCCTACTCCCCACTCCCTATGTAATGTTTACCAAAGGTTCACCAGAACTAACCTTGGCGCGTTGTACTCAGATTCATTTGGGTAATCACTCAGATCCATTAACTGATGCACAACGCCAAAAAATTCTGGCAGAAAATGACCAGATGGCCAGTAAAGGTTTGCGGGTACTTGGTTTTGCTTACAAACCCTTGGCAGAAATTCCCCCGGAAGGGTCAGATGAGACATCGGAGACAAATTTAGTCTGGCTAGGCTTAGTGGGAATGCTGGATGCCCCGCGCCCAGAGGTGAGGGCAGCAGTACAAGAGTGTCGTGAGGCAGGCATTCGCCCCATCATGATTACAGGCGACCACCAATTAACTGCCCAAGCGATCGCCTTTGATTTGGGAATTGCCCAGGAAGGTGATAGAGTCCTCACAGGCCAAGAATTACAGCGCATGAGTGACCAGGAACTAGAGCAAAATGTTGACCTGGTAAGCATCTACGCTAGGGTTTCCCCAGAACACAAACTGCGAATTGTCCAAGCACTACAACGTCGGGGACGATTTGTAGCCATGACCGGCGATGGTGTTAATGATGCCCCAGCCTTGAAACAAGCTGACATTGGCATTGCAATGGGCATCACTGGCACAGATGTGAGTAAAGAAGCTAGTGATATGGTGCTACTGGATGACAACTTTGCGACCATTGTCGCCGCAACTAAAGAAGGCAGAGTTGTTTACACCAATATTCGCCGCTTTATTAAATACATCCTCGGTAGTAACATTGGCGAAGTTCTCACCATTGCCTCAGCCCCACTTCTCGGACTGGGAGGTGTTCCCCTGACGCCATTACAAATTCTCTGGATGAACTTAGTCACAGACGGTTTACCAGCCTTAGCATTAGCTGTGGAACCTCCAGAACCAGATGTCATGAAGCGCCCGCCTTTTAATCCCCGTGAAAGTATTTTTGCGAGAGGGTTAGGTTCTTACATGATTCGCATCGGGATTATCTTCGCCGTGATTTCGATTCTGTTGATGTTGTGGGCTTACAATCACGTCCAGTTAGTAACCGGGCCAGGACTCGATCCGCAACGCTGGAAAACAATGGTGTTTACTTCCTTATGTGTAGCCCAAATGGGTCATGCGATCGCCATTCGTTCTAACAACCGACTCACCATAGAGATGAATCCCTTCTCTAATCCTTTTGTCCTGGGGGCCGTGATTGTGACGACGCTTTTGCAACTCATGTTAATTTACGTCCCACCCCTACGGGCTTTCTTCGGTCTGCAATGGCTACCACTGAACGAATTAGCCATCTGTTTTGGTTTCAGTTCCTTAATGTTTGTCTGGGTTGAATTGGAAAAATTATTCTTCCGCTTTATGGGCAGGAAGAGTGTGTAAATGAATGAGGGAGTAGGGAGAAGAAGCAGGGGGGCAGGGGGCAGGGAGCAGG